>CAIZGQ010000520.1 GCA_903932565.1 uncultured Hyphomicrobiales bacterium | reverse complement strand
GCGGTGCGATTTACGCGTTGTCGTCTTCTCTGCGCGACGTCATCGCAGCTGAGGGATCAGCGCGGTTGGTGCTCGATCTGAAGCCCGACGTCTCCGCGCAGCAACTGGCAGACAGACTCGCCAAGCACCGTACCGGCGATTCGCTGACAAGCCAGTTGCGCAAGCTGGGATTGTCACCTGTCGCCATCGGCTTGATGCGCGAAGCCCATGGCCGCGACTTGCCCAGCAAGCCAGAAGCACTGGCCGCAGCGATCAAACAGGTGACATTGCGCCTTGATGCGCCGATGCCAATCGCGCGGGCGATTTCATCTGCCGGTGGTGTGCGATTTGACGAGCTGACGCCGGACTTCATGTTGGCGCAGCATCCGGGTCTGTTTGTCTGCGGTGAGATGCTCGACTGGGAAGCCCCAACCGGGGGATATTTGCTGCAAGCCTGTTTTGCGACGGGCGTGGCAGCAGCCAAGGGCCTCGATGATTACCTGACCAAGCTAAACGGCTGAAGCCGTGCTCAGCCTGTCAGTGAGTTCTGGCGCTCGTACTGACCCGTCTTGCGAAAGCGATGGAGATAGGTTGGCACGATGGTCTCGATGGCTTCCGGCTTGATGCCAAGTCCGGCGAGCGTGCGGCCCTCAGCCATGGCGGCGGCGGAGACCACGTTGTCGCGCTGTAGCAGTTTCACCTGATCGCGCGTGATCATCAGCATTGAGGGGAACAGCCCCATGGCGAGTTTGGCGGCGATTTCAGTGCCGAGCCCCATCAGATTGGCGGCCGCAAAGGGGATCGGCACCAGCGCCCGCTTGCGGCCAATGACCTTGCAGATATAGGCGAGCAAATCGCGGAAGGATTTCACCTCCGGTCCACCAAGCTCATAGGTGGCACCGGGTGTCGCGCCGCCCTCGAGCGCGATGGCGACAGCCTCGCCCACGTCCCCGGCAAACACCGGCTGGAATTTTGTATCGCCACCGCCAACCAGCGGCAGGGCCGGAGCCAAGCGCGCCATCGCTGCGAAGCGGTTGAAGAAATCGTCCTCGGGCCCAAACACGATGGAGGGCCGCAAAACAATCGCTGTCGGAATAGCTGCCAGAACGGCGGCCTCGCCAGCCGCCTTCGAGCGTGCGTAATGACTGTCGGACCCGGCGTCGGCCCCGATGGCGGACATTTGAACAAATTGCGTGATGCCGGCAGCCTTCGCGGCCTCCGCCACGGCCTTTGCGCCAGCGGCCTGGACGATGTCGAACTTCTGCGCGCCACTTTCCTGCAGGATGCCAACAAGATTGACGACAGCGTCCGACCCGCGCAGCGCTGCGGCGATGGAGTCGGGGAAGCGCAGATTGGCCTGCACGGCGTTGATCTGCCCGACCTTGCCGATGGGCTGCAAATGACCTGCAAGGTCCGGGCGGCGTGTGGCGACTCGAATCCGCCAGCCGCGTTTGGCGAGTGCGCGAACCACATGGCGTCCAACGAAGCCCGAGCCACCGAAAATGGTGACGAGTCGATCGGCCTTGTTTTGCATCTGTGACATGTGTTGGTTCCCGGCGAGGCGTCTCAACCGGCTTCAGTGACGAAGACGGCTGTTGAGGTGCATAGTCGAGGGTGTGTCAGCTGTACAGGTCACCGTCTGGTTAGCGCCTCTGAATGGGACCGTGGGTCACACCCAGTCCGCCCTGCCGTTCTGGAACACAAGGACGCGGCCCTGGGGGATGGAGGCTGTCAGGGCCTGGTGTCTGACCACGCCGCCGATCAGGCACAAAAGAACGCGCCCGACCCCGCCATGGCTCACCATCAGCGTGTTGCCGGGAAGCTCTGCAAGCGCTGCCTCGACGCGCGCCGCAAGCTCCGCATAACTCTCGCCGTTGGGTGGTTGGAAGGTCCAGAGCTGGCGCTTGCGCGCTTCCACCAGATCGGAATGGTCCGAGACAACCTGCGACCATGTTTTGCCCTGCCAGTCGCCAAAGCCGATTTCCTGAAGTCGAGGGTCGGTGGGCGTCGAGAGCGGCGTCAGCCCGACGGTTTCGCGCAGATGAGCCATCGTGTCGACGCAGCGCGTCAGCGGCGAGGACACAAAGTGCACGGTGTCCAGCGCGCAAGCGCTATCGGGGCTCTTGCGAACCAATTTCGCCAACGTGCGCCCGGCCTGCACCGCCTGGGCGCAGCCCCTGGCATTCAGCTGCGTATCGGTTTGCCCCTGCAGGCGCCCGGCGGCGTTCCAGTCCGTTTGTCCATGGCGAACGAAGAAGAGCGTGTGAGCAAGCAAAAAAGCCATGCTCAACCTGACCACATCCGGCAGCGCAGGGCGAGCTTCATGGCAAGGCTTGCCTGTGTATCAACCTCGCGTACCGTGGTCACGAGTCGCAAGACGTTGCGGTCGCTTTGTCGGTCGTGCTTGTCTGTGACACGCAGCTGCCGTCTTTGGTCAGCATAATCCTCACACGACTTTGCACTGCTCAACCTGTCGAGACCCAAATGGCTGAACGCGACGCCTATCGCCTGTCCTCGCCGCTCGTCTTTCTGGTGCGGGTTCTCATTTTCCTGGCCCTCGTCGGCTTTGTTGCGCTGGTTCTCTACAAGCAGATCCAGATCGCCTTCTCCGCCAACCCCGGCCTGAACGGGCTGATATTGGGCGTGCTGGCCATCGGCATCCTGCTGGCGCTCCGCCAGATCGGGCGGCTAATTCCTGAAGTGCGCTGGGTCAATTCCCTGCGCGAAGGCAAGATCGATGGGTTGCGCACCCCCGTGCTGCTCGCTCCCATGGCAACCCTGTTGGGTGACCGGGCGGCGGGGCGGCGCATTTCCACCATCACGCTGCGGGCCATTCTCGATTCAATCGGCACGCGCCTCGATGAATCCCGCGAGACGGCGCGGTACTTGACCGGGCTTCTCGTGTTTCTTGGCCTGTTGGGCACTTTCTGGGGCCTGTTGGAGACCGTTGGTTCCATCGGCGCGGTCATTTCGTCGATGCAAACGGGCGGCGATCCGACCCTGATGTTCGATGATCTCAAGGCTGGTTTGTCGAAGCCCATTGCCGGTATGTCGATCTCCTTCACCTCATCTTTGTTTGGGCTCGCGGGCTCGCTGGTGCTGGGCTTTCTCGATCTCCAAGCGGGGCAGGCGCAAAACCGGTTTTATACGCAGCTCGAAGATTTGCTGTCCGCTGATGCAGACGACCCGGTCATGGCCGGTGGAAGCCTTATCCCCGGCAACGTGCAGGATGCCCTGGAGCGGATTGCAGCGGGCGATACGATCAATTCGCCCAAGACATCGGATGCGCTCGCCAATCTCGCGGAAGGCATCCAAAGCATCGTGGCGCAGATGCGCAATGAGCAGAATCTGATCCGGCACTGGGTTGAATCGCAGGCCTTCCAGCAGTCGGAATTGCAAAAGCTGCTGGAGCGCCTCAGCCGCGAACACGAGCGACCCTGAGCATAAAACTTCAAGATGCCGCAACGCAGTTGCGTTTGAACAGGACACTTTCATGGCGCTTGGACGCACACGCCGCTCGCAACGCGGCTTTGATTATTGGCCGGGCTTTGTCGATGCGCTGTCGACCATGCTTCTTGTCATCATCTTTCTGCTGTCGGTCTTCATGCTCGCGCAATTCTTTTTGTCGCGCGATGTCTCGACAAAAGATTCAGCACTGGCGCGGCTCAATCGTCAGATTGAGGAGCTGACGTCGTTGTTGTCGCTGGAACGCGCCGGCAAGGCCGATGCGCAATCAACGGCGCTCGGGTTGCAGGCGACCTTGGAGTCCAGCGAACGCGACAAGCTGCAATTGCAGGGGCAGCTCAATGCAACGCGCACGGATGCCAGCACCCAAAATGGCTCGGCGCAGGCGGCCTCCGAAGCGCTCAACACCGAGAAGCAGATTTCCGCGCGGGCCTTGTCGCAGGTTGATCTTCTCAACCAGCAGATCTCGGCCTTGCGGCGTCAGCTGGCAGCCATCGAGGAAGCGTTGGCTGCCTCCGAGCAAAAAGATCGCGAATCGCAGGCACGGATTGGGGACCTGGGATCGCGGCTGAATGTGGCGCTTGCGCAAAAGGTGCAGGAGCTGGCGCGCTATCGCTCGGATTTTTTCGGGCGGCTGCGGCAGATTTTGGGCGCGCGTCCCGGGGTGCGAGTGGTCGGCGACCGCTTCGTATTTGAATCCGAGGTTTTGTTTGAATCAGGTCAGGCAGCGATCAACCCACAGGGTCTCGCGCAAATGGATCAGCTCGCGGCTGCCCTGCAGGACCTCGAGCGCGAAATTCCACCGGAACTTGCCTGGGTGATGCGCGTCGATGGGCACACGGACAAGCGCCCGGTGTCAGGACAATTTAAATCCAACTGGGAGCTCTCGGCCGCGCGCGCGATTGCTGTTGTGCAATATCTGGTGTCGAAAGGCGTCCAGCCGCAGCATCTGGTTGCAGCTGGTTTTGGCGAGTTTCAGCCAGTTGATGCCAGTGATAGCGATGAGGCTTTGCGTCGCAATCGCCGCATCGAGCTCAAATTGACCGAACGCTGAACGGCAAATGTTTATTGCGCAACGCTAGCGCGGGTCGGTCCGTCAACGCGCACTTCCTGCGCCTCGATCACTGTCGTGCCAACCATGGTCTTCACCGAGATGCGATAGGGCATCTCAAGCCGCGCACTGGCAACCGGCAGAAGCCAAACTTCCATGTCACGATTGTCGGCCATAAACTTGGTGGCCGGGCGGTCCGCCTTGTGACCAGCAATCGGGACGTAGCGCGCCGCGCAAACCGACACGGGCCCCGCATAGCCTTTGGTCTTCACATTGCGGATGCCGACATACGACAAGGTCACATCGAAGCGCGTGTAGCCGTCAAAGATCGGCAACGAGCGATTGCAGGCAGCCGCGCCGACAAGATCGGCCCCGGCGGGCACAGGCATCACCAACGCGCTCACAGGATCGATGATGCTGCGGCGATGCGCTTCTGTCAGGGGTACGCGGTCCGGCTGCACGTCAAACGGGGGCGCGATGTCGACGCCCTTCACATTGCCAGCGGCCATCGACATCCGCACCGTCCGCGTTTCCTTGGAATTGGACGAGCTGGTGGCGTAGGTCGATGGCGAAACTTTGCCCGCACTGACCGCCCCGGTCGATGCCGCAGCGCCCTTGGAGTTTGAGACGACCGAGGCAAGGCCAGTCAGTTTGGCCGTCACGTCGAGCGCGTAGGTATCGGCCTCTAACTTGGCGTCGAGCCCGGCTGTGCCCAGCGGCAGCCCGAGCAGCGACACGGCATAGCGAATGTGCAGCGTGTCAGCAAAGGCCGATCCAAGCGGCATGCCCGTCATCACGGCCACGCAGCCCAGACCGCGCCATGCGTTGCGCGTCAAATACCCCGCACGTTGGGCAGCGGACGTTGAAGGCTTATTTTGATTTGACAGGCGCATGGGGGAATACGCTCAAAGAGGTCGGGCGCGCGCGTGGGACCGCGTGATTCGGGTGTTCATCGATTAACATGAATTCCGTGGAAATCCGACGCTTTGATGGCCGTTGAGGGGTGCTGGGCCGGGCCTGGTCGCTTGTGCCGGGACATGGGCGTCAGTAGCCTCAAATTCGATGCTGCCGACACAAAGAGTTTCGGCGCAGGGTCGCTTTCCTTCTGCGAGTCGTGCTCGCAATCTTCAAGTCGTTCTCGCAATCTACAAGGCATTCTTTATGGCGCATTGGCTGCTGAAAAGTGAACCGTTCAAATGGTCGTGGGACATGCAGGTGGAAGCCGGTTCGAAAGGCACCTTCTGGAACGGTGTGCGCAATCATCTCGCCAAGCAGCAGCTGATGGCCATGAAGGTTGGCGAGCAGGCCTTCTTCTATCATTCGAATGAGGGCAAGGAGATCGTCGGCATCGTCGAGATCATCAAGACCTTTTATCCCGACCCGTCTGATGAAACAGG
>CAIZGQ010000519.1 GCA_903932565.1 uncultured Hyphomicrobiales bacterium | reverse complement strand
CGGACGGCGCTCTGTGCGACCCGGATGCAGTCGCAGGCTTCCTCAACCGCAATCGCGAGGCGGGTTTAACCTGCATGCACGCCTGCGCCGACCTTGCCCGGCACCTCGATCCGCGTGGCCACGATCCATTGGCGCGTGCGTTGGTGCAAATCGGCATGGATGCGGACCAGTCCGGTCTTCGCAACGCCTATCACAATCCGGCCCATTTTCTGGACGTTGGACTCCTCTGGCTTAACCTCGCCATGGCCGAGAACCGTTCGTTTCTAAGCCAGCACAATCTCATTCGCTTTGATGATCACGCCCTTTTGCTGGGCTGCTGCGCCGCATTCGGCCACGACCTCCTGCATGACGGGACCGTCAACGAAGTTCCGGCAGAAGACGGCGTGCCGCGGCATGTTCCCTTCCGGCTGGAGCTGCGGGCAGCCGAGCGGGCTGAGCTCATCCTGCGCCATGCCGGAGCTGTTGCGCACGATGTCATGGCTCTGCGCTGCCTCATTCTGGTGACAGACCCCAATTCTGGGTACGACGTTCTGGAACGAGCACTGCGCGGCGAAGACGTCAGCGACATCCGGCGTGAGTTCAAGCGCCTGTCGGACCCGCTGCTGCTGGAAATGGCGGCGATCCTGCGCGACGCCGACATCTTGCCGTCCGCCGGACTTTCGCCTGACGATCATGACCGCAATTCCGAAGCCTTGGCCACAGAGCTGCATCTCCCCCCGCCGGGCCTTGGCCCGAAGGGCGCGGAACATTTTCTGAATACGATGCTGCGGGGACGGTTTTTAAGCGCAGCCGGCTCGGTTTATGCGCCGCAACTGAAGCGGTTGATCGCGCTCAATCAGGTGCGGCTGACGACGCCTGCGTTCGAGACATCGCGGCTTGGGGAGCTTGCGGCGCGGCGTGTTTCTCCCGCCGTCAATGGCGCGCATTGAGCGTGCGCGCGCTCTCAGCGCTCGGACGGCTCACCGCGCAACCGCTTCAAACGATAAAGCGCATCGAGCGCATCGCGCGGTGTCAATTCGTCGGGATCAATCGCGTCGAGCGCCAACCGTAACCCGTCTGGCATTTGGGCGTGTCCGGTTAAGGCTGGGGCAGCGGGCCGTGTTGCCATGGCAGCAAACAGCGGCAAATCATCGATGAGCTTTTGCACGGGCGCGCTGCGCTCACCCGCTTCAAGTTCGGCAAGAAGTGTCTGCGCCCGTTGCACAACTTGTGGCGGCAGTCCGGCAAGCTTGGCGACCTGAATGCCGTAGGAGCGGTCAGCTGCGCCCTGCACCACCTCGTGCAGAAAGATCACGTCGCCATTCCATTCCTTCACATTCATCGTGAGGTTGATGAGGCGGGGCAGTTTGTGCGCGAGCTGGGTCAATTCATGAAAATGCGTGGCAAACAAGGTGCGGGCGCAATTGGAAGCGTGCAGGTGTTCCACACTCGCCCACGCAATCGACAAGCCATCGAATGTTGCGGTGCCGCGTCCGATTTCATCCAGAATGACAAGCGAACGCGATGTCGCCTGATTGAGAATCGCGGCGGTTTCCACCATTTCGACCATAAACGTGGACCGCCCGCGGGCGAGATCATCCGCCGCGCCAACCCGTGAAAACAGGCGATCCACAAGGCCAATCTCGGCCCGCGCTGCTGGAACGTAGCAGCCCATTTGGGCGAGAATCACAATGAGTGCGTTCTGGCGCAGGAAGGTGGACTTGCCCGCCATGTTGGGGCCGGTGACGATGGCCAGAAGCCCCGCCTTGCCGGTTTTGTCGCTGAGATCACAATCATTGGCGACAAAGCCAATGCCGCGATCCTTCAGGGCAGCCTCCACCACGGGATGACGCGCGCCTTCGATCCGAAACGTCAGGGTTGTGTCGACATGGGGCCGCACCCAATCGCGCGCGCTGGCAAGTTCGCTGAGCGCGCAGGCCACATCCAGGGCCGCGAGTGCCGAAGATATGCCCTGGACAGCTGGGGTTTCTTGAAGCACGGCATTGGCGAGCTGCTCAAATGTTTCAAGCTCCAGGGCCAGTGCGCGATCCCCGGCCGAGGTGATCTTTGCATCTAGCTCGGCAAGATCGGGCGTTGTGAATCGCATGGCATCCGCCATGGTCTGGCGATGCACATAGGGCGAGTTCGTGCCAAGGCGCAGGATGCTTTCACCTGCTGCGGCCGGTACTTCGATGAAGAACCCGAGAAAATTGTTGTGCTTGATGCGCAGCTGCCGAATGTCGGCCTCCTGGGCATAGCGCGCCTGCAGATCCGCAATCACGGAGCGGCTTTCATCACGCAGGCGGCGCGTCTCATCAATCTGCGATGAGAAGCCGTCTCGAATAAAGCGACCATCTTGCTTTTTCAGTGGCAGGTCGTCGGCAAGGGCGGCGCTCAGCGCTTGCTCGATCCCCTCGTCAACCTGCGCAAGGCTGCGCGCGATATGCGCCAGCGCGGGAGGCCATGTGATGGCCGGATCATGTCGAGAGGTCTGCGCGTCCGCGAGACGCGCGCACAACGTGCGCGCGGCACCAAGTCCGTCGCGCATGGCGGCCAGATCGCGCGGGCCAGCGCGCCCCATGGCCAGGCGCGTGAGCGCGCGGGCAATATCGGGCGCTTGTTTTAGGGTGCGGCGCAGATCGTGCCGCAGCAGCGGGTCGGCCATGAGCAACGTGATGGTATCAAGCCGCTGCTCGATTTCGCCAAGGTCCGTCAGCGGGCTTGCGAGGCGTTCCGCCAGAAGGCGGCTGCCAGCGGGCGTGACCGTCAGATCGATGCAGGCGAGCAGCGAGCCGTCCCGGTGGCCCGAGAGTGTGCGCGTCAGTTCAAGATTGGCCCGTGTCGCCGCATCGATTTCCAACGTTCCGTTGCGCTCGCGTCGCGCTGGATGCGCAAGCGCGGGCTTCACGCCAAACTGCGTTTTCTCGATGTAGGCGATGACGTGGGCCGCCGCCGCGATCTCAGCGCGCGAGAACGCGCCAAGGCCATCGAGCGTTGCCACGCCATACCAGTCCTGCAGGCGTCGCTGGGCGGAATGGTCCTGCGCTTCGCGCGCAATGGCGGTCAGCGGGACGCGGGTTTCGAGCAGCATCGCTCGCAGGACCGGATCGTTGCAGAGCGTATCGGGCGCAACAATTTCGGAGGGCTCGATGCGCGCAATCTCGGCGCTGAGCCCGGCGAGACTGGTTTCCGCCAGCATGAAGGAGCCGGTCGAAATATCCACAGCCGCAAGCCCGTAAAGCCAATCCGTCTCGGTATCGCGCACGCGCGACAGCGCCAGCAGGATGTTGGCGCGAGCGGGATCCAGTAGGCGCTCTTCAGTGATCGTGCCGGGGGTAACAAGGCGCACCACGTCGCGCTTCACAACCGATTTGGGGCCACGTTTTTT
>CAIZGQ010000518.1 GCA_903932565.1 uncultured Hyphomicrobiales bacterium | reverse complement strand
GCTCAGCGTGGCGAGTAGCCAAACCGGCAGAAGCGGCGATAACGCGATGCTGAAATCGCTCAATGGGCGAGCCTTTCCAGAAGATCGCGCACATGCACCTGATCGGCTTTGTAATTGCCGGTCAGCGTGTACATGACAAGGTTGATGCCAGCGCGGATCGCCAACTCGTGCTGACGCGCGCCACCCGGAATCAGCGGATAGAGCGGCACGCCGTTGCGATCAGATGCCCACCCGGCTGCAAGGTCGTTGGAGGTGATGACGATGGGCGAGACATCGTCGCCCGCGCGCGCCGGGCGCTTGGTCGGATCGCTCAAATCGGTTGGGGCTAGGGCCTCAATCCATGTCTGTCCGATCGTGGTGCGGCCGACAAAACCATCCAGAAGGTAAAATGTTTTTGTCACCACATGATCGCGCGGCACGGGCTCAAGTTCCGGCACATCGACACCAACAAGAAGCGTGCGAAGCCACAGCGCCTCGGGCGTCGGCGTGCCGTCTGTCCGTGCCGTCAAAGCATCGCGCGTGTCGAAGATGATGGTGCCGCCTTCCTTCATGAAAGCGCCCGCACGCGCCACGACATTGGCACCCGGCTGGGGCCGGCTGGCCACAACCGGCCAATACAGAAGCGGATAAATTGCAAGCTCATCCCGGCCAGGATCAACACCCACCGGGTCGCCGGGATCGAGCGATGTGCGGCGTGACAATTCACGCGACAGACTTTTCAAGCCATCGAGACTCTCCGCATCCACGGCGGCGTCCCCCGTGATCACATAGGCGAGCCGTGTGCGCAGGACAGATTGCAGATCACGTTGTGACAGGGCAGTGCCGGGCTCGGCGGCGCGTGTCGGCTTCGTCGTGCTCAGGTTGAAAAGAAGGCTCCCCGTCAGGCTTAATCCCAACAGCAGCGCCGAGGTTGTTGCGACACGCCCGGCACCGCGCCGCAAACCGCCTGACAGAATGACGCTCGCCAGTGCATCCAGGACAAGCAGTGCGAAGGCCAAGCCCAACAGGTCCGGACGAAGGTCGTGGGGTGCCACAACCTGCAGAGGCTCAGTTGCCAATGTCACGCCAGAGAAATCCGCGCGATTGAGGCGCGCCCCAGCCTCGAGCGTGTTGACCGCGCGCAGATTTGCGGGAAGCCCGTAAAAGCCTGGCGGATGGTCCGCGCTGGCCGGCCCATCAAAGTCGGGGGCAATCGGCCGGGCTGACACTGGCGGTGTCCCAAGAACGCCATATCCATCAAGGGAATTCCGCGGTGAAAGCGTCTCGGACACAGCTTCGTTGACGGCTGCGGGTGTCGCTGAGGTTGCGTTGGTTGTATCCCCGGACACACGGCTCCCCATGCCAACGATCCGCTGCAGCATGTCCACAAAGAGGCCCGAGAGCGGCAGGTTGGACCATGTTGTGTCAGCCGTCACATGCACCAAAACCAGCAGACCCTTGCCGCGCCGCGTTGCTGTCACGAGCGGCGTGCCATCGGCCAGGGCAGCCCATGTCTTGGCTGTGAGCCCAGGTTCCGGCTCTGCAAGAACCTGCCGTGACACTGTGACTTCTGCGGGAAGCTTGAGGCCGTAAAACGGGCTGTCCCGCTCAAATGGTGCAAGCTGTTTTGGCTGATCCCACGACAAGGATCCGCCAAGCACACGACCGCCGCGGCGCAGCCGCACGGGCACAAGATCATCCGTTGCGCTCGCCAAACGCGTTCCAGCAAAGCGCAGTAACACACCACCGTCTTCGACAAAATGCGCCAGCTTGTCATGGGTCGCGCCGGTCACAGTTCCCACATCTGCGAGGATCAGCACGGAGTTGCGCTGGTCAATCAGGGAGGGGATGGGGTCAGCAAGTCCCGCGCGCGCTTCGCGAACATCTGCAATGGGGGCAAGGGCTTTTGCCAAATAATAGGTCGGTGCGAGAAGTGGCTGCGCATTGTCAGCGGACGCGCCGGAGACAAGTCCGACGCGGCGGCGCTCCTGCCTGTTATCGATCAGCGCGACAGCACCTGCCGAATTTTCGCCTGGGATATCGATGCGGCTGATATCGTTTCGCAGCTCGATCGGCAGCTCGAACCGCGCGCGCGCCGAGGTTTCGGTGCCAAAACTGAAGGGCACGTCGCCGAGCACAAGGCCTTTGGCGTCCAGCGCGCGGATATGCCCACCGATGCTGCCGCTTGTGTCTGGCCGCAGCACGGTCACATCCAGCCCGGCCGGACCATTGTTGGCACCAGCCAGTGCCAGAGGCTGCCGCGATGATTGCAGCAGGCGCAGGGTCGCATCGGGCGCGATGGCAGCGCTCAGCCCAGTGGCGAAGGCTTTTGCACTACCTTGCTCAAGCCCGTCGGAAATCCAGGCCACATCCGTGCCCGCATGCGACTGCACAAAGCGCGTGACAGCGGGCAGAAGCAGCATGCGGTCGGGGAGATAGGGGCTTGGCTTCAGGGCACGCAGCCGATCCAGCGCGCGGATTGAGTCGGTCGCCATGATGTCGCGCGGACCCTCGCTGGTCGCAGCCAACGCAACGGGCCGCCCGGCCTGTTCGGCTGACCGTAATTGCGCCTGCGCTGCAGCCACGCGGTCTGACCAATCGGGCGCGGCGGCCCAGCCATCATCCACGATCAGGAGAAGCGGCCCCGCGCCCGTGGGCAAGGCTGCCGGCGGGTTCCAGATCGGACCGGCCATGGCGATGATCAGAAGACCAGCGAGCAGCAGTCTCAACGCCAGCAGCCACCACGGGGTTCGGGCCGCCGTCTCGTCGCCGGGCTTCAGGTCAAGGATCAGCCGCAGCGGCGGGAAGGTTACTTCCCGTGGGCGCGGCGGCGTGATCCGCAAAAGCACCCACAGAGCTGGCAGCAGCGCCAGGATCGCGAGGACAGCGGGCACCGTGAAGGCGAGGGGGATTGCGCTGAACAGGCCCAGCATCAAACGGCCCCGCCGCTAACCTTGGACGCGTTCGCCATAGATCCGTTCGACCCAGCCTCCAGGACCATGCGCAGGCCCAGCAGGGCTTCCGACGCCGGCCGGTCCGTATGATGGATGGCAAAGGTCCACCCGCGCTGGCGGCAGGCATTGCGCAGGCGGTCCCGATGCTCCGCGAGGCGCGAGATGTAGAGGTCGCGGATCGATTGGGCGTCGCCGAGCCGCAGCCGCGCAGGGCCATCGGCGTGGGTCAGTTCCAGATGCCCGCTAAATGGAAAGGTTTCCTCCACCGGGTCGGTGACCATCACGAGGTGTCCCCGCGCGCCGCGCGCGCCCAGACTTTTAAGATTTGCCTCGATCTCAGAGGCGTCCGACAAAAAATCGCTGATGAACAAGACTTGCGTCCGCGGTTCCAGCGCGACGGCGGGCGGCAATTCGGCTGCCACATGGTCGGGCCGGGCAGCTTCCTCCAGCAGGGCTTCGGCCAGGCGGTCCACAATCGCGCGGGAGGCCAGCGGTCGCGTCAGGCCGGGAATGCCGACGCGCTCGCCCCCACGTACCAGCAGATCCGCAGCCGCAAGGCCAAGCGTTAGGGCGCGATCAAGCTTCGATTGCCGCGCGAGGTTGGAGGCAAAATCCATGGAGGCGGATCGGTCCATCCAGATCCAGACCGTGTGAGCCGCTTCCCACTCCCGTTCGCGGATATAGACCCGATCATCGCGGGCCGAACGCCGCCAGTCGATCTGGCTGGTGCTTTCACCCGGCGTAAAGGTGCGAAACTGCCAGAACGTCTCGCCAACGCCGGCGCGCCGACGGCCGTGAACCCCGTGCATGACCGAGGCCGCCACATCTTTGGCGGCCACCACCAGGGCGGGCAATCGGCGCGACAGATCCAACGCAGCAAGCGAGTTTGATGCGGGCGCGGTGGGCGTGCTTTGGGCCTTTGCAAACAATCCGCGCTGGGGTGCGGCCATGACGTCAGCCCAGCCGATTGGCGAGACGGGCAATGACGTCTGAAAGCGTGCGCCCCTCGGCGCGAGCCGCAAAGGTGAGGGCCATGCGGTGTTTGAGCACCGGCTCCGCGAGCGCCTTGACGTCATCAAGGGATGGCGCGAGGCGACCATCCACGAGCGCGCGAGCGCGACAGGCCAGCATGAGCGCCTGAGCCGCGCGGGGGCCCGGCCCCCAGGCGACATCGCGAGCGACGTCTTTGGCGAGATCCCGGGCGGCCACACTGGTTGGCGCGCCGTCGCCGCTCTCGCCCGGCCGGGCCGAGCGCACAAGGTCAAGGATCGCTTCGACCACGCTGTCGCCGACCGGCAGCCGCCGCACAAGGCGCTGGATCGCCATCAGATCGTCCGCACCCATGGAAGGCTTGGCGATCGCGCTGCGGTCGCTGGTGGTTTCTATGAGGATTTTCCGCTCCGCCACGCGGTCGGGATACAGCACATCGATCTGCATCAAGAAGCGATCCAACTGCGCTTCCGGCAACGGGTAGGTGCCCTCCTGCTCGAGCGGGTTCTGCGTCGCCAAGACATGGAATGGCCGGGGCAGGTCGTGTCGCTCGCCCGCGACGCTGACGTGGAATTCCTGCATCGCCTGCAGGAGGGCGGACTGGGTCCGAGGGCTGGCGCGGTTGATCTCGTCCGCCATCAGCAATTGCGCAAAAATAGGCCCACGCACGAACCGGAACGAACGGCGTCCATCGGTGCCCTCGTCCATGATTTCGGAGCCAAGAATATCGGCCGGCATAAGATCTGGCGTGAACTGCACGCGGCGCGCATCAAGGCCAAGCACGATGCCGAGCGTTTCAACCAGTTTTGTCTTGGCGAGGCCAGGCACGCCGACCAGAAGGCCGTGGCCGCCCGCCAGCAGGGTTACAAGCGTCTCTTCAACGACCTGCGTCTGGCCGAAGATGACTGTTGCAATCGCGGCGCGCGCCTCAGCCACGCTCTCGAGCGCTGCCTCCGCGCTCTGGGCGATGGCGGTTTCCAGCAGGGTGGTGTTCGTTTCGTAAAGACCGCTCATGGCTCAGACACTCTCCCATTCGAGGGCTTTTTTACGGCACCGTAACGCGTCACCACATTTACAGCAGAGCCCAACTCTATCCGCACGGCGCGGATTGTCGATGCGGCGGATCAGGGCGGGGTCGCGCCGCAATCTGCGCTGTGCAAAAGTAGCACCACATGAAAACGCCCGCACCAACACCTCCGCCAGACGCGCTAGCCGGCCTTTTGGCTGCTGTGAAAACGGCTGGCGACACCACCGCAGGCAAAAGCCTGCCCCCGGTCCATCTGTGGAACCCGCCCCATTGCGGATCGATCGGGCTGCGGATCGCGCGAGATGGTCGCTGGTTTTATCAGGGCTCCGTTATCCAGCGTCCCGCCATGGTGCGGCTGTTCTCGACGATCCTGCGCAAGGACCCCGACGAGTTCGTGCTGGTGACGCCGGTTGAGAAGATCTCCATCGAGGTGGAGGACGCGCCGTTTCTTGCCGTCGAAATGAAGGTGGAGGGGGCAGGCGCGGATCAGGTGATTTCGCTTCGCACCAATGTCGATGATTGGGTGACCCTTGATGGTGCCCATCCGTTGCGCGTCGACATTGGGTCTGCCGACGGACTCAAACCTTATGTCCTCATCCGTGGTGATCTTTGGGCCTTGCTGACCCGGGCGCTGGTGCATGATCTGGTCGCACTCGCCCAGACACAGACGCACGACGGGCAATGCATGTTTGGTGTGATGTCGGCGGGCCACTTCATGCCGCTCGCACGTGCCGACCAATTGGATGGGCTCGCATGACTGCGCGCGAAGCGTCCGATTCCGTGCTGTTGAGTGGCGATGATTTTCGCCGCCGTGCGCTGGCGCGGCTTCCGGTCGAGCCGCCGCCACCTGTGTTGCCGTCGGGCATCGTGCCGGGTGGTGACCACGCGTTGAACCAGCGCGGGTTGCCGCAGCACATCATCGCTGGCGCGCGCCCGGCCGCCGTGCTCGTGCCGGTGGTTCTGCACACAACGGGCGCAACGATATTGCTTACGCAGCGCACCGCGCAGATGCGCAAGCATTCGGGCCAGATTGCCTTTCCTGGCGGCAAGGTGGATGAGCCCGGCGAGACCGCACTCGAAGCAGCCTTGCGCGAGACGCGCGAAGAAATCGGCCTGGCGGCACGACATATCGAACCGCTGGGCTATCTCGACCCCTATTTTACGGTCACTGGGTACCGCGTCATCCCGGTGATCGCGATGGTGCGCCCGCCCTTTGATTTGACGCCGAATGCGGACGAGGTCGCAGATGTCTTCGAAGTGCCGCTCGACTTTCTGATGGAGCCGGCGAACCATCACCTCGTTGAGCGCAAGGAGGATGGCCGGCGCTTTTATGCGATGCCATTTGGCGAGCGCTATATCTGGGGTGCGACGGCGGGAATCCTGCGTCATCTTTATGAGAGGCTGTATCAGTGAGCGCGGAACCTGAGCGTGGCGCGCCGCCTGCGACCGTGGTCAACGGTCAACTGCTCGGTGCAGATTTCCTGAAAAATCCCTCTCTCCAGACGTTATTTTCAATTCTGAATAGGGATGGTGAAGAGGCGCGGGCCGTGGGTGGGGCGTTGCGCAATGCACTGCTCGGCGTAGCCGTGCACGAAGTCGATATTGCCACCACCGCATTGCCCGACGTGGTGATGCAGCGTGCCAAGGACGCTGGATTGCGGGCGATCCCCACCGGTATCGAACATGGCACGGTGACGATCCTGATCGATGGCGACAGCTACGAAGTGACAACCTTGCGGGTTGATGTTGAAACCGACGGGCGCCATGCCAAGGTTTTGTTTGGGCGGAGTTTTCGCGAAGATGCGCTGCGGCGCGATTTTACCATCAACGCCCTGTCGGTGACGCCAGAGGGCACGATTTACGATGAAACAGGCGGTCTTGCCGATCTTGCAGCGGGCCGCGTTCGCTTCATTGGGGATCCGCAAACCCGCATCCGTGAGGATTATCTGCGCTCATTGCGGTTCTTTCGATTTCACGCAGGATTTGCAAAAGGGCCCTTGGATCAAGCCGCTTTTGACGCTGTTATTTTGGAGCGCGCAGGTCTCTCGAATTTGTCGCGCGAACGTGTCCGCGCCGAAATATTGAAGCTACTCATCGCACCTCGTTGTGTCGACGTGGTGCGGGCCATGGATGAGGCGGGGCTTCTGACGCAGCTGACTGCTGGCGTCTGTTATCCGGTACGCTTGCAGCAGATCGTTTCAATCGAAGCTGCGCGCGGGCGCGAATCCGACGCTGTGCTGCGTCTGGCAGCCCTTGGCGTTGCGGTTGCAGAGGATGCTGAACGATTGCGGGACCGCTTGCGCTTGTCGAATGCTGAGGCAGATCGATTGGCCCGTGGTGCCAAAGCGCTGGTCAGCCTCCACGCGTCATCACACCCACCGGCGGCGCGGGAGCTGCGCCACTTCCTGTTTCAGCACGGCCGTGTCGCGGCCTGCGATGCGATGGCGCTTGCCCATGCCGAAAGCGGCGCGCCCGTCGATGATGCGGGTTGGCGTTCGGCGCATGCGTTTCTGGCTGATACGCCGGAGCCGACATTGCCGTTCAGCGGGGCTGATCTTTTGGCAAAGGGCATCCCTGCCGGGCGAGGCCTCGGAGAGGTTTTGAAAATCGTGCAGGGCCTTTGGATCCGCGCCGGTTTTCCGCAGGACCCGCACGTGCTCGCGCAATTGCTCGACGAGGCCCTGGCGCAAAGTCGAGCCCGAAAAGCCTGAGCAATCAGGGTTTTGCGCCGTCCAGAAATTGCACAGCTTCGCCGAGAGCGGGGCTGACAACCTCCGCATCCCACATCACGCGCTGGCCCCGGACGATGGTGCCAATCGGCCAGCCGGTGACGCGGCGTCCATCATGCGGCGTCCAGCCGCAGCGTGAGCCGATCCACGCATTGGTGATGGTCTCTGTCCGCTTCATATCGACGATCGTGACATCGGCATCATAGCCAACCGCAATGCGCCCTTTGCGGGCGATGCCAAAGATGCGCGCCGGTCCGGCGCTTGTCAGATCGACGAACCGCGCCAACGTCAAACGTCCCGCGTTGACGTGGTCGAGCATGATGGGAACATGCGTCTGCACGGCAGTCATGCCGGACGGGCTTTGCGGATATGGCTTGGCTTTTTCGTCCAGCGTGTGCGGTGCGTGGTCGGAGCCCAGCACGTCGGCAATCCCCTGGTCGATGGCCTGCCACAGCCGGTCGCGGTGACGGGGCGCGCGGACCGGCGGGTTCATCTGCAGCAGGGTGCCAAGGCGGGCGTAATCGTCCGAGCTCAGCGTGAGATGATTGGGCGTGATTTCAACAGTGGCGACGTCCTTATGCTGCCAGAGAAAATCAATCTCCTCCGCTGTCGAAATATGCAACACGTGAATTTGCGCGTTCACCTCATGGGCGATGCGCACGAGCCGCTCCGTGCAACGCAGGGCTGCCTCTTCATCGCGCCAGATTGGATGCGACGCGGGATCGCCGGGGACGCGCAGGCCCTTGCGCTCTTCCAACCGATACTCGTCTTCCGAATGGAACGCCGCGCGGCGGCGAGTCTTCGACAAAATCGCGGCGACGCCAGCGTCGTCTGCGACTAGCAGGTCACCGGTGGATGAGCCCATGAACACTTTGATGCCGGCGGCACCCGGCAGGCGCTCCAGCTCGGGGAGATCGTTGACATTGGAATGCGTGCCGCCCACCCAAAAGGCAAAGTCGCAATGCATGCGGTGATGGCCAGCCGCAACCTTGGCTGCCAGCGCTTCAGCGCCCGTTGTCAGTGGGTTGGTGTTGGGCATCTCAAACACGGCCGTGACGCCACCAAGCACCGCCGCACGCGAGCCGGTCTCAAGGTCCTCCTTATGCGTGAGGCCGGGCTCACGAAAGTGGACCTGGCTGTCGATGACGCCGGGCAGAATATGAAGCCCCGTGCAATCGATTGTCTGTCCCGCTGAGGCGCCTGACAGGTGACCAATCTCGACAATCAGCCCATTGCGGATACCAAGGTCCCGTTGACCTTCGCCATCCTGATTGACGAGTGTGCCATTGCGGAGAAGGAGGTCATAGGTCTGCGGCATTGGATGCCCTGCGTCAGGAGAGTAACAAAAAGCCGGACGTCGGTTGGTCCGCCTGTGAATGGCCTACGTGTATCCCTATGTGTACCATCGAATGCAAGCGGCGCGTGTGCCTCCACAGGCTTCGCGCCCCCACCTCAACCCTACAGCCAGCGTCGGACAAGCCATGCCTTCAACCTTGCTGCCAGACCGCGCCATCGTGCAGCTGACGGGCAACGAGGCCAGGGGCTTTTTGCAGGGCCTGTTGACGTGCAATCTGGATGCAGTTTCTCCGTCGCAGGCAGCTTATGGCGCGCTGCTGTCGCCGCAGGGCAAAATCCTGACAGATTTTTTCCTGTGCGAGACGCCTGACGGTGCGCTCTTGTTCGACCTCCCCGCAACACAAGCAGCCGATTTTGTGAAGCGTCTGACGCTCTACCGATTGCGGGCAAAAATTGCGATCACGGCTCTTGCGGATGCGCGCGTGGCGGCCGTCTGGGACGAGCCTGCCGTTGCGGCGACAGGCCCGAATGTCGCCTTCAACGATCCGCGCCATGCGGGTCTCGGGCAACGGGTTTTGTATTTGACGCAGCCCGAGGCTGGAGCCGGCGACGGTTCGATTCCGGCAGATTATGACGCGCACCGGATCCGCCTCTGCGTGCCGCAGGGCGGGCTCGATTTTCCCTATGGCGATACCTTCCCGCACGATGCCAATCTTGATCTTCTGCATGGCCTTGATTTCCAAAAAGGCTGCTATGTGGGCCAGGAAGTTGTCTCCCGGGTGCAACACCGCGGCTCAGCCCGCAAGCGCATTCTGCCGGTGAGGTTTCTGGATGGGGCTGGACAAAGGGGCGCGCCCATCATGGCGGATGATCGCGAGATCGGGACGCTGGGCTCCGTGGCGGGCCTGCTTGGCCTGGCG
>CAIZGQ010000517.1 GCA_903932565.1 uncultured Hyphomicrobiales bacterium | reverse complement strand
GTTTGCGGGCTTTGCTGCCATCGGATCCAGCCGAGGGTTTGTCGCCAGACTTGGGCGGTTCGCCTTTATCAGCCCGCGGGGGTGTTACCACAGCCGTGAGATGGCGGTCGTTCTTCCTCAGACGCGATTTATTCTCGTCCATGTCGCCCTCGACTCACCTATTGCGCTCAAGAACACGCATCTCAACCCATAAAATCAGTCCGGTGCCGCATGTCCGTCGTGCCGGACTGACGCACGCAAACCGTCTTGCGTACAAACTTTGCACGTGGCGCAACGGAAAGGGAACTTTTCCCCGCGTTATTGGTTCCTTCAATTGCGTGTTATTTCTAGGCATTAGCGCAATTTCGGCAAGCCTCGCCCGCAATTGTGTTTTGTTAGACGCCCGGTTTGGATTGGGCTTGTCCGGTCAAAGGTGATTTCGAGATGTCTGCATCACAGGAAATTTCCTCGCATATTCCCTGCCTGCGCCGGTTTGCCCGCGCACTGGTTGGGTCGCAGAAGGGCGGGGATGCCTATGTTCTTGCAACACTTGAAGCCATTGTTGCCAATCCTCTGGTGTTTTCCGCCAAGACCGACGTTCGCATTGCGCTCTATGGCCTCTTTCTAAAAGTTTGGAATGCCTCGCCGGGAGACGAGCCCGGTGAGGATGCGGGATCCAGCGGCGACGAACGCGGTGCCCGCAAAAATCTGGATGCGATCTCCTTGCGTCCGCGGATCGCCTTTTTGCTGAATGCGCTGGAAGGCTTTCCGCCTGCCTATATTGCGCAGATAATGGACCTGACGCCGGACGATGCAATGCGACTCGTCGATGCTGCGGGTCGTGAAATCGCGGACCAGATTTGCACCGATGTGCTGATTATCGAGGATGAACCCTTCATCGCGCTCGACCTGCAGACGCTGGTGGAAGAGCTCGGTCACCGCGTCACCAACATCGCCCGCACCCACCGCGAGGCGTCGGCCGCCGCGCGCGATGTTCATCCGGGCCTTATTCTGGCGGACATTCAGCTGGCCGATGGCAGCTCGGGGCTGGAAGCGGTCAACGAGATTTTAGGCGATTTTGAAGTGCCAGTGATTTTCGTCACCGCCTATCCGGAGCGCTTCCTCACCGGCCAGCAGCCCGAGCCTGCGTTTCTGATCTCCAAGCCCTTCACCGTTGACAGCCTCAAGGCGGTCATCAGTCAGGCCTTGTTTTTTGATCGGCGCTCGCGCCGCAAGAGTGAAGCGGCTTTGGCCACCTGATCGCGTTGCACGCCAGCGCCTAACCATAATGCCCATCAGGCGCTTGAGCTCTTGCCCGCCCGCTGGACCCTCTGACCAAAACGCGGTAACGCTTCCTTAACCACCGGGGGCTTGTCGGGTCGTTGGGGCAGGGGGTGTGCGTATGTCGGGTGCAGAAGTCTTGCGTTCATTTGCGGTCGTTTGCGCCATCTCCCTTACATTGTGTGGCTGCAACGATCAGATGTCCGGCCTTGCCGTTTCCGTCGCCCAGCCGGACCTGCGGCCCAAGGCACCCGCCAATGGCATCAGCCCCAGGGCCGCGAGCGTAGCCTTTGCCAGTTTTGATGGCTTGCCCGGCACCTTTGCCCAGCGCTTTGAGGCGCAATTGAATTCCCAGGCTGCAGCGCGCGAAATCACAGTGTCCGCCTCTGCAGGCGCTGCCTACCTCGTTCGCGGCTACCTCAATGTGCGCAATGGCGAGGACGGTGTCAGCGTCGGATATGTCTGGGACCTGTTCGATCATAATCGCCACCGCGTTCAGCGCGTCGAGGATGCCCTGATCATTGGAAAGGCGAATGCCGATCCAACCTCCGATCTCTGGGCCCTGGTCGACGACCGAGTGCTGCAGACCATCGCGGCGCGCAGCACAGACGACCTTGCCGCATTCCTGAGCACGACCCCGGAAGCCTCCGACCCCAAGGCGGTTGCGCGCGGGCCAGCCTCACCAGTTGCCGCCCTCGAGCCCAGCACGTCGACAAGTCCGTCAGGCGCCTCCTCTGCAAAGTCGGCCACGACGCTGGCGCTCGCCGCGCACTGAGCTGATCTTGCAATGGCGGGGGACAGGGCCTGTCGTCCATTGTTTGCACAACCCATCGCTGCTATAGGCGCAAGATATGCAACACGGATTGCTCCGTTCTTGCCGCGCATATCATGCCCCTGCGGGACACGCGCGACCCGGACTCTGCGGAGGCACGATAAATGGCTGACGAAATCAAGATTCTCTCGGGCAATTCCAACCGCCCGTTGACCGAGGCCATTGCCGCCTATCTCGGCGTTCCGCTGACCCGCTGCCAGGTGCGGCGGTTTGCGGACATGGAAGTCTTCGTCGAAATCCAGGAAAACGTTCGCGGCAAGGACACGTTTATTGTCCAGTCGACGTCGTTCCCGGCCAATGATCACCTGATGGAAACGCTGATCATGACGGACGCCCTGCGCCGCTCCTCGGCGCGCCGCATCACCGCCGTGATCCCGTACTTCGGTTATGCCCGCCAGGATCGTCGTTCGACAGGCCGGACGCCCATCTCGGCCAAGCTTGTCGCCAACCTCATCACCCGCGCTGGTGTGGACCGCGTGCTGACGGTCGATCTCCATGCGGGTCAGATCCAGGGCTTTTTCGACATTCCCACCGACAATTTGTTTGGTGCGCCGGTCATGGTGCGCGACATCAAAGAGCGGCTGGACCTCAAGAAAGTCACTGTGGTGTCGCCGGACGTTGGCGGCGTGGTTCGCGCCCGCGCACTTGCCAAACGCATCGATGCGACCCTCGCCATCGTCGACAAGCGCCGCGAGCGTCCCGGTGAATCCGAAGTGATGAACGTGATCGGCGACGTTGCCGGACGCAGCTGCATCCTGGTGGATGACATTGTGGATTCCGGGGGAACGCTCTGCAATGCGGCCGACGCCCTGCTCGAGAAGGGTGCCAGCGAGGTCTACGCCTATATCACCCATGGCGTGCTTTCGGGCGGCGCGGTCGCCCGTATTTCAGCGTCCCGGCTGAAGGAACTTGTCTTGACTGACACAATCCAGCCAACGGAAGCCGTCCGGGTCGCCAAGAACATCCGGGTGGTCTCCATTGCGCCGCTGATTGGTGAAGCCATCATGCGCACCGCCAACGAAGAGAGCGTCTCCAGCCTGTTCGACTGAGCGCGCTGGAACGCTTGTGCGGCAAACTTGCCTCACGGGCGGTCGTGGGCTATGTGCAAGCCGCGTCCGTCCACCGACACCCCTGGAGGCGAGGGCGCAGCTTTGGACAATCCGGCACCCTGCCGACCGTCCATTCACTTAAAGGAACATAGCCATGGCATCAGCGGTCAAGCAGATCGCGGCCTCGGCACGCAACGGAAGCGGCAAGGGGGCCGCCCGTAGCGTACGCCGTGAGGGTCGCATTCCTGCCGTCATTTATGGCGGCGGTCAGGCACCGGAATCGATCACGATCGATTACAAGACGATCAATCAGGTCATCTACGCCGGTCACTTCCTCACGACGATTTTCGAAATCGACGTCGACGGCAAGAAGCAGCGCGCGATTCCGCGCGATTACCAGCTTGATGTCGTCCGTGACACCCCGCTGCACGTCGATTTCCTGCGTTTGACAGCGGGCTCGACGCTCCGCGTCAACGTGCCGGTGCATTTCCTCAACCAGGAAGCCTCGCCGGGCCTCAAGAAGGGTGGCACGCTGAACGTGGTGCTCCACACAATCGAAATGCGCGTCCCGGCTGACAACATCCCGGAAGCCATCGAAGTTGATCTGGCCAAGGCCGACATCAACGAGTCGATCCATATTTCGGCCGTCACGCTGCCTGAAGGCTGTCGTCCCCTTCTGCGCACCCGTGATTTCACGGTTGCCACCATCACGCCGCCGCTCGTGCGTGATGATGCGACAGCCGCCCCGGCCGCTGCTGCAGGTGCTGCCACCGCTGCGGCACCGGCAAAGGCCGCTGCTGGCAAGGGTGCTGCCGCCAAGGCAGCTCCGGCCAAGGCTGCTGCAGGCAAGAAGTAAGCATCAAACTCGGCTTTCGGGCCGCTTTGTTGCATGATCCTGACGCCCGCGCTCGCGCGGGCGTTTTGCTGTTCCGGCAATGCGAACTTGAGATTGTGGCGGTGGCGCATGCTTCTTCTGGTGGGTCTTGGCAATCCGGGCCGACAATATGCAAAGAACCGGCACAACATCGGATTCATGGCGGTGGAGGCGGTGGCACGCTCCATGAACATGCCAGCCCTGCGGCCGAAGTTTCAGAGCTTGTGTACGGAAGGAGTCATCGGGGCTGAGCGGGTGATCCTCATGCAGCCGCAGACCTACATGAACGAGTCCGGACGCGCGGTGGGCGAGGCCCTGCGGTTTCATAAACTCAGCTTGTCCGACGTGGTTGTTTTGCATGACGAGCTTGATCTGGGCCCGGGCAAGTTTCGCATCAAGCTTGGTGGCGGCAACGCCGGTCATAATGGATTGCGCTCGATCACGGCGCATGTCGGTAACGACTACAAGCGCCTGCGGCTCGGCATCGGGCATCCCGGCGACAAGGCACTCGTCCACAATTACGTGCTTGGAGACTTTGCCAAATCAGAAATGGACTGGGTTGAGACCCTTTGCGACGCAATTGGTTGCAATGCGGATCTGATTGCGAAGAAAGACGATTCAAGCTTGCAGAACAAGGTTTTTCTGGCGATGGCCGCAGCGGGTTTCCCCGATCAGGCGTGACGCACACTCATTGTGTATTAACCTGAAACAGATGTCCTGATTGCCGGGCAAGACGGCATCTGCCTAAATTGCGGTATGACTTATCCTTCTGGGGCAGTGACTTTGTCGAACCAGCGCTCGTTTCCGCGCGGCGTGATCTTTCACGCCCAGATGGATCATATGTCCCGCGCGAATGATTTTGTGCAATTGCATCTTGCACCCCAGCTGGCTGCAGCTGGCTTTGATTATGTGCCATTCCGGATCTGGCCGGTCATCAAGGCCAACCGCTCGCTGTTGGCAAGGGCAATGTGGGGGGCTTTCAAGGAACACGGTTTTCGCGCGTTTCGGTCCAAGACCGACCTTGCGGCCTGCATGTACAAGTCAACAACCATGTTCGACATGGCCTCAGATTTGATGCGTCAGCAAATTTCAGCAACGCCGAACGTTGTCGCCATCCTTCAGACCGGCGGTGCCTTCAATTCAAGCCTGCCGGGATTGCCTTTTTTCATCCATGCGGATGATGTGATCCTCAACCGCGAGCATGGCGATTTCCAAGGCACGCCAGCCTCCTCGCAAGTCATTGATCGCGAGCGCGCGCTCTATGCGCATGTTGACAAGTTTATGGTCCAGTCGAGCCATGTGGTCGAGGCGCTGCATGAGTTCTACGGCATTGATCGCGCCAAGACCGCTGTCATCAATGTCGGCGCCAACGCGCGCGCGACCCACGTTGACCAGAGCCTTGAACGCTACGCCGCGCAGAAGATTATCTTTGTGGGCCTCGATTGGGACCGCAAGGGCGGGGCGCAATTGGTGCAGGCGTTTGAACAGGTGCTGCCGGAGTTTCCCAAGGCCCGGCTGACAATCGTTGGCGCAGCCCCCGTGCTCAGCCATCCTGCGATCGATGTCGTCGGTCGGCTTCCTCTGGACGGCGTCGGTGACGCCCTCGCGCAGGCATCGATCTTCTGCCTGCCCAGTCGGCTGGAGCCCTCTGCGGCCGCGTCTGTGGAAGCCTCACTGGCCGCCTTGCCGGTGATCGCCACCGACACTGGCGGGTTCCGAGACTCGGTTGTCGAGGGGCTCACGGGTCTTCGCGTTCCAGTCGGCAACGTCGAGCGCCTTGCCGACGCCTTGCGACGGTTGCTGTCTGACCCGGCGCTCTGCCAGTCCATGGGTGCCGCCGGGCGCACTTATGCTGCCAGCCATTACGTCTGGGAGAGCGTCACCGCCAAGATGGCCAACACGATGGTCGCGGAAGTGACTGCGCGTGAGCCTGTGGCTGCAAAAGCCGTGGCTGCCTGAGCGACGACTTAGGCCGCCACCCCGTGGCACTTCTTGTATTTCTTGCCGCTGCCGCAGGGGCAAGGGTCGTTGCGGCCGACCTGCTGGTCCTTGACGATGGTCTTGCCCTTCGGCTTCACACCATCGATGAAATACCAGTGATTGCCGGGCTCGCCGAAGCGGAACGTGCCACGCTCATGATGGGTCTGGCGCTTGTCGTCGCGGGTGAAGTGGGCGACGAATTCGACGGTGCCCGTCTTGTCGCCGGGTTGGCCATCAACCGTCTCGACAATGTCGAGGCCGTGCCACTTCGATTCCTTGGACCAGCTCTCCAATGAGCCGCGCTCAATGTCGTGGCGCGCTTCCGGGGCGACCGTTTCGATGAGGTAATCCAGATTTCCCACGACATAGGCCGTGTAGCGCGAGCGCATCAGCGCCTCGGCGGTCGCCGCGGGCTTTGTGCCCTCCAGCGCCGGTCGGCAGCACGCGTCATAGGAGATCGGGGTGGTGGCCGTCGCGCGGCAGGGGCATGTGGTCAGGATCATGGCGCCACATAGCGTGGCAGCGGCGATCTGTGCAAGAGGTTCAGTGCGTCAGCGACTGTCAGGTCTTTCCAGCGAAGCCGGTCAGGTGCTTGCCTTTTGCGGTTTGGCGCTTCATACGGCAGGCAGCATCAGGCAGCTGGCCTGCCGAGAGGTGGGGATTCCAGGCGCTTTCCTTCAAATCCGGAAACATCTCCCATGGGTTTCAAGTGTGGCATCGTTGGCCTGCCCAACGTCGGCAAATCGACCCTCTTCAACGCCCTCACGCAGACGGCAGCGGCGCAGGCCGCGAACTATCCGTTCTGCACGATTGAACCCAATGTGGGCGACGTGGCCGTGCCGGACCCGCGCCTTGAGGTGCTGACCAAAATCGCCGGGTCGAAGGAAATCATCCCGACCCGTCTCACCTTCGTCGATATCGCCGGTCTGGTGCGCGGCGCCTCAAAGGGCGAGGGCCTCGGCAACCAGTTTCTGGCCAACATCCGCGAATGCGACGCCATCGCCCATGTCGTGCGCTGCTTTGAAGATGGTGACATCACCCATGTCGAGGGCAAGATCGATCCGATCAGCGATATCGACACCATTGAAACCGAGTTGATGCTGGCCGATCTCGACAGCCTCGAGAAGCGTGTCACGAATCTTGAAAAGAAAGCCCGCGGCAGCGACAAGGAATCGAAGGAAACGCTCGATCTTGTGCTGCGGTGCCTGACCGTGCTGCGCGACGGAAAGCCCGCCCGCATCGTTTCGGTGCATGCTGATGAGCGCAAATTGTTTGCAGGCCTTGGGCTGTTGTCGTCAAAGCCCGTCCTTTACGTCTGCAACGTCGAAGAAGCTGCTGCTGATACGGGCAATGATTTTTCTGAGCGCGTGAAGGGCCGCGCTGCCGAAGAAGGTGCCGTTGCCGTCGTCGTATCTGCGAAAATCGAGAGCGAGATTGCGGTGCTGCCGTTTGCGGACCAGAAGGATTATCTGGAAGCTGTCGGCCTGGCAGAGCCCGGCCTCAATCGCGTCATCCGCGCGGGTTACGGCCTACTCCATCTCATCACGTATTTCACCGTGGGGCCGAAGGAAGCGCGCGCCTGGACGATTGAAGCTGGCACGCGCGCGCCGCAAGCCGCCGGTGTGATCCATACGGATTTTGAAAAAGGCTTCATCCGGTCCGAGACGATTGCCTATGAGGATTATGTCGCCTGCAACGGCGAGTCCGGGGCCCGCGAAGCTGGCAAGTTCCGCCTGGAAGGCAAGGAATATGTCGTTGCCGATGGCGACGTGCTGCACTTCCGGTTCGCGAATTAAGGGCTTCGCGACTGGGCCGGGGTTTATTTCCCTGTTCCCATATGCGGGGAGAGGATTAGCCGCAACTTGGACGACCCTCTCCCTTGGGAGGGTGGCGCGTTCCGCGCCGGGTGAGGGTAATTTAGAGCGCCATGCAAACCCTCATCCGTCACGCTCCGCGTGCC
>CAIZGQ010000516.1 GCA_903932565.1 uncultured Hyphomicrobiales bacterium | reverse complement strand
GTTCCATCTTGGATGTGGAGCATTTCACCATCGTCCACATTATCTGGATTGCTGGTGACCTCAGCCACCAGTTCGATGTGCGCGCCGATGCGCCGAGCGGCTACGTCGAGGGTGGATAGTTGGGTAGAGCGGCCCATCACTGAGCATTCTGCACCGCTTTGGGCCTGGCGGGCATGTTCCAAGGCAGCAGATCGCCCAGCCTGTCAGCGGGATGATCTTTGATGCGGGCCAGGATTTCGGTCAGATAGGTTTCGGGGTTGTGGCGATGCATTTTGGCCGTTTCGATCATGGTCAGGATGTTGGCAATGCGCTCTCCGCCGGTGTCTGAGCCCGCGAACAGCCAGTTCTTACGGCCGATGCCGATTGGGCGCATGGCCCGTTCAGCGATGTTGTTGTCGATCTCGACACGACCGTCATCGATATAGACGCAGAGCGCATCCCATCGCGACAGGGCGTAGCGCATCGCTTCAGCCAGCTTTTGCTTCTGGGGAATGGTGGGCAGAATCTCGGCGATCCAGGCGTTGAAGCCATCAAAGATCGGCCGGGCGTGGTGCTGGCGCATATCCCGACGTGCGTCGGCCGACATACCCCGGATACGGTCCTCAATGTCGTAGAGTGCTCCGATGCGCGTCAACGCTTCATCAGCGAGCGGGGATACCTTGAGCTTGATGATGTCGTGGAACTTGCGCCGCACATGGGCCATGCAGGCTGCTTCGATGATCTGATTGCCGTAGAGCTTCTTGTATCCGCCATAGCCGTCCGCATGCATCACGCCGTTGAAGTCGGCGAGATGTTCCGCTGGATGCGCGCCGCGTCGGTCGGCGCTGTAATAATAGGCAACGGCCTTTGGATTGGGATCCTGATGGCGGCTTCCGTCGACGACATAGACCCATAGCCGTCCGGTTTTTGTCTTGCCTCGCCCAGGGTCCAGAACATCAACCGGCGTATCATCCGTGTGTATTCGGTCGGCGGCGGCGATATGGGCTTTGATCAGCAAAATGAGTGGGGTGATCAGCACCGATACCCGGCCCACCCAATCCGCCATGACGGATCTGGAGACTTCGACCCCCAAGCGCCCATACATTTCTGATAAGCGATAGAGCGGGATATGGTCGTCGAACTTGGCGACCATGATGTGGGCCAGCAAGCTTGGCCCGGCCTTGCCCCGCTCGATCGGCAAGCTCGGCATGTTGCCGCTGAGCGTGGTGTCGCACCCCCTGCAGACCATGCGCTTTTCGACGTGACGAACGATTTTCATCGACGCCGGCACATGTTCCATCACCTGGGTGACCTTGTCGGCGGCCTTCAGGAAGGCGGTTCCGCCACAAATCGGGCAACTGCACGGGGCTTGATAAACCTTCTCTTCCATTGGAAGCGTATCCGGCAACGGCTTGCGCCTGGCCTTGTCGGTCGTCTCATCCTGGTCGGGCAATGGCGTCTTGCCCGACCGCGCCTCGCTCTCTGCACGAGCTGCCTCGATCTCCTCGAGCATCAGCTCATATTGTTCGATCCTGCGGTCGATTTTCTCCGATGAGGCACCAT
>CAIZGQ010000515.1 GCA_903932565.1 uncultured Hyphomicrobiales bacterium | reverse complement strand
CGCCGGGCCATTCATGCCTACACTGCATCAAAGAGGATAACATATTAACAATGATAGTCTTGCCCATGGGCGCCGCGTTGCATGATAGCCACGCTGTGCGTCCCACGTCAGGCTTGCCACCCGCGAGACGTTCTGTTCTATATATCAAACATTCGACCGTTATATAGAACAGCGCTCGATGATGTGTGGGGAAGTTGCGCGATGACAAGTTCTGAACCCAAACGGTCCGGCGTCACCCAAACCGGCGCTGCTCAGGTGGAAACACTTCGGTCCGCATCCTTCACAGCCTTCGGGTTGCGGGCAGAGGCCGAATCCATCCGCGCTGGGCTGCATGTGGTCGCTACCCCTATCGGCAACCTGAAAGATATTTCCTTTCGCGCCCTGGCAACGCTCGCCGCCGCCGATGCCGTTTTGGCCGAGGACACGCGCGTCACCAAGACCCTGTTGGCGCATTACGGTATCTCGACGCCGCTGGTCGCGTATCACGAGCACAATGCGGCCGTGATCCGCCCGCATCTGGTCGCCCGACTGAAAAGCGGTGCAGCGCTAGCTCTGGTCTCGGACGCCGGGACACCTCTGGTGTCTGATCCCGGGTTCCGGCTTGTCGCCGATGCGCTAGCGGAGAACATCGAAGTCATCACGGTTCCCGGTCCGTCGGCGGTGCTTGCAGCGCTCGTTGTTGCCGGTTTGCCGACCGACCGGTTTTTTTTCGAAGGTTTTCTCCCACCCAAAAGTGCGGCGCGGCGTCAGCGCATTGCCGTGCTGGCACGCATTCCCGGCACGCTGGTGTTCTTTGAATCGCCCCGGCGTCTTGCGGAAACGCTGGAGGATTTGGCGGCTGTTCTGGGTCCGCGCGATGCTGCCATCGCCCGCGAATTGACCAAGCACTATGAGACGGTGCGTCGCGGTACCTTGAGCGAGCTGGCAGCGGCGCTTGCAGAAGAAGGCCCGCCCAAGGGCGAAATCGTGCTGCTGGTTGGCCCGCCGGGCGATGACGCTGTGCAGACGTCGCCCGAAGATCTCGACGCCAAGCTCGTTGCTGCGTTGGAGACCCTGTCGGTCAAGGATGCCGCGTCTGTCGTGTCAGCCGACACCGGGCAACCACGCCGTCAGGTCTATGCGCGGGCAGTGGAACTGGCCGCCAGCAAGACGCGCAGCGGGCGCTGATGGCACGGGGCGGCAATGCGCAGACAGATCGCCGCCGCGCCGCGCGGTCCTACGGCATCGTGGCGGAAGCCATTGCGCTGATGTGGCTGCTGGCGCGAGGATACCGCATTCTGGCGCGCCATTATCTCGCACCTGGTGGTGAGATCGATATTGTCGCTGCAAAAGGCGCGACTGTCGCGTTCATTGAAGTGAAGGCGCGCGGCGATCTCGATGTTGCTGCAACCTCGATTACCGCGCAGAAACAGGCCCGCATTTGCCGGGCCGCCGGGTTCTGGCTGTCGCGAAACCAGGCCGCCGCATCGGCCAATCTGCGATGCGACGCCATTTTTATCGCGCCCTGGCGCTGGCCGCGCCACGAGATCGCGGCGTTTCCGCTGGAGATCTGAGGCGCGCTGCCCAAGCCCGATTAGGACCGTGTCTGATCAGGACCAAGCCCGATCAGGACCAGGGACGCTCTTGCGCCAACTTGGTTTCATAGGACTCGATCGTCGGCTTTTTCTGCAGCGTGATGCCGATGTCATCGAGGCCATTGAGCATGCAGTGCTTGCGGAAGGGATCGATCTGGAACTTCACGACGCCGCCATCTGGACCACGGATTTCCTGGGCTTCGAGGTCGATAGTCAGGGTGGCATTGGCCCCGCGGCTCGCATCGTCCATCAGCTTGGCAAGATCTTCTTTGGACACGATGGCGGGAAGCACGCCGTTCTGGAAGCTGTTGTTGCGGAAAATGTCAGCAAAGCTCGTCGAGATCACGCATTTGATACCGTAATCGGCAAGCGCCCAAGGCGCATGTTCGCGGGATGAGCCACACCCGAAATTATCTTCCGCGACAATGATCTGAGCCTTGCGATAGGCGGGCTTGTTGAGAATGAAATCCGGGTTCTCGGACCCATCTTCATTGTACCGCATCTCCGAGAACAGACCGACTCCAAGGCCCGTGCGGGCAATCGTCTTCAGGTACTGCTTCGGGATGATCATATCGGTGTCGATATTGGTGATCGGAAGCGGCGCGGCAACGCCAGTCAATGTGGTGAACTTGTCCATCGGAATCCTGCGCGCGGCGTTAAATCATTATCGCCGATCTTCTAGCGGACAGGGATGGTTTTGTCAGCAGGCAGGACCACGCCCAATTCCGTCCTTGCAGCCGGGTTGGCCTCGCTGGGAAAATGGCCAACCGCCACAATTTTTTGCAGTGCAGCGAAAAACTGGGCAATTCTGCAAATTCAAAAATCGAAATTGAACGGGGAGGAGGTTTGCCCAACCGGGGCACACCATCAATTGGAAGCGGGATCAGAGCTTCAGAATGCGGCCATGACAAACAAGCCGACCAAGGTGCAGGCCGCACAGACGGCCATAAGATCCATTTTCTGCGTCAATGTCATCGACAACCCCTGTTTTGAACGTGGATGCGATATTGCAGTG
>CAIZGQ010000514.1 GCA_903932565.1 uncultured Hyphomicrobiales bacterium | reverse complement strand
GCTGTGGGCGGGCACCGTCACCATCCATGCCGGGGCCAAGACCGGTGCGCACCACCATGGCCCGCTGGAAAGCGTGATCTATGTGGTGCGCGGCAAGGCCCGCATGCGCTGGGGCGACGCGCTGGAATTCACCGCCGAGGGTGGCCCGGGCGACTTCATCTTCGTGCCGCCCTTCGTGCCGCATCAGGAGATCAATGCGAGCCCGGACGAGCCACTCGAATGCGTGCTGGTGCGCTCGGATGGTCAGGCGACTGTCGTCAATCTCGATATCGAGCCGGTGGAAAAGCCCGAAGACGTAAAGTGGATCGATCCGATCCACCAGAGCTGACAAAAACCCCGCCGGACGCGCGCCCGGCGGGGTGTTGTTTCAATCGAACAAAAGACCTCAGTCGCGCAAATCTTAAGCGCGCGAACCTCAGCCGCGAATGCTCTTCAGGCCCTTTTCCCACTTCGCCATCTCGTCGAGCAGCGTCTTGGCAGAGAGGCCATGCATGTCGTTGGCGGCAAAGGTCGTCTTCTCGGCATCGATATGCCCGGCGACATTGGGGATGGCCACACCCTCGGGCAGGGTCACCAGCTTGACCGCAGAGAGGGACGGCTTTAGCGCCTCAGCCGCACGCAGGCCGCCCGACACGCCGCCATAGCTCACCACACCGGCGACCTTGTAGTTCCATTCCAGATAAATGAACTGCAGCGCGTTGAGGAGGGCAGCCGGCGGGCTGTAATTGTATTCCGGCGTCACGAACACATAGGCATCCGCCTGCTTGATCGTGTTGCTCAGGTTGATCGTGTGCTCATGCGTGTACTTCTGCATGCGCGGATGGTTCGGCTCGTCATAGATCGGCAGATGAAACGAGGCGAGATCCACCAGCGACACATCAAACGCGCCATGCTCTTTGGCATAGGCTTCAAACCAACGGGCGACGGCAGGGCCAACGCGACCGGGGCGCGTGCTGCCAATGATGACCTGTAACTTCGGCTTCATGAGATAACTTTCTGGTCTGAAAGGGCCTTTCAAATAAAGGCACTCCTGCGCTTCATAGGGACGCGCACTGGAGTAATCCTACGATTTCGCACCTGTGCGTTGCAACCAAGCCTTTTTGCAAGCCAGTCCCTCCTTTTTGCAAACCCTCGACTCGCATGATCTGCATCATTAGGCTTTGACCCTGAGTGGGGGCACTCAAGTCGACCGGGCCAGAGGGAGCCATCCATGCATTTTATCATTGAGATCATCATCGGCGCGCTCGCGGGCTGGCTTGCGGGCACTGTCGTGCGCGGTGGCGGCTTCGGCTTTCTTGGCAATGTGGTTCTGGGCATCGTCGGTTCACTCGTCTCCGGCTGGCTGTTTCCCCAGCTTGGCTTCACGCTCGGCGGTGGCTTTGTCGGGCAAATCCTGTTTGCGGCCATCGGTGCCATTGTCGTGCTGGTTGTCATCGGCCTCATCAAGCGTCTGTAGAGCGGCACGGCGCGCCGGGGCGCAGCACATGGCGAGGCGGCCTCAATCATGAAACGATTGATCCTCATGCGGCATGCCAAGGCCGCCCGCCAGTCCGGCGGCGGCGATCATGAGCGCCCGCTCGACCTGCGCGGGCGCGAGGCGGC
>CAIZGQ010000513.1 GCA_903932565.1 uncultured Hyphomicrobiales bacterium | reverse complement strand
CTATATTCCGGCACGCCTCCGCGCTTGCCCTTGAGATCACGAGGATGCGCGATTCCCTTTTCCGTATTGATGAAGAAATAGCCCTGCCGGAAGACGCGCGACGGAAAGACGGGAATTGCGATGAACGGTGCGTTGCCCTGGCTGAGGAGCGTCGTGTAATTCGACAGTGACATTTCAGAAACGTCGAACTCCTGATATTGCAACATGCGCCAGAAAATTTCAGCGGGCTGCATGGTGAGATATGTCAGGTCTATCCCGTCAGCACGAACCGAGCCATCGATCAGAGCCTGCGTCCTGTCATAGGGACCACACGCGAGGCTGAGACGCAAGTTTGCCATATTATTTTCCTCGTTTCGCATCGTCTGACGCATTTGCGGAATTCGTTTAATATCGCGATCGAACGGCCCCGGTATTTGTAATGCGAGCGATCATGCATGGCTGTTGCGATGCATCAAGACCAGCAGAGCCAAGCATATTTGACAAAGATACGCGCAGTCATAAATCCAAATTTCATGCCAGTTGATGATAACGCATTCATCCAGCAGCCCAAGCGGTTTTTGCATTATTTAACCCGATCTTGCGCTTGGATCTTGAGCTTGGATCTTGCGTTGCCGCGGCGATCACCGATAATCGGGTTAAAGTTGAACAAGTCCCCGGAGAGTACCGTGTCACAGCCCCTTCCTGTCTATGTTTCACTGATTGACGGCGTGTCTTGTCCAACTGGTCAACAGACGTTTCCACTGGTGGCGCCTGAGTCTGGAACCACCATCGGCATGATTGAAGAGGCAGGGCCTGACGGTGTGGCCGCCGCCGTGGCCTCGGCCAAGGCATCGTCTTTGCTGATACGTCATAGCGCGGTCCACCAGAGGATCACTTGGCTTAACTTGTGCGCCAAGACGCTTGCAGCTGCAGGCCATGAGATTGCGGACCTGATTTGTGAAGATGTGGGCAAGCCAATCCGCGTCGCCCGTTTTGAAGTCAAGCGCGGCGTGGAGTTTCTCGAAGCTTGTGCTGCTGCTCTGCCCCATATCAATGGCGAGGTACTGCCCGTTGGCGCGACCGTGCCCGGCGAGGGGCATTTTGGCTTCACACGACATATACCCTACGGGATTGTGGCTGGCGTGACGCCGTTCAATGCACCGGTCAATCTGGTCATACAGAAATTTGCCCCGGCTCTAGCCGCCGGAAATGCCTTTATTTGCAAGCCGGCACCAGCTGGAACACGCACGGCACTTCGGATGGCAGCTATCTTCACGGAGGCTGGATTGCCAAGTGGTCTTTTCAATGTTGTCACCGGCGACAAAGAAACTGCCGGCGCACTTGCGTCACATCCTGGTGTGTCCGTCGTCACATTTACCGGGGGAACGGAGGGCGGAGATGCGCTGGCCCGGCTCGCTGGTGCAAAGAAATTTGTGGCCGAGCTTGGCTCGAATGCAGCAAACATCGTTCTTGCGGACGCGCGGATCGAGGAAGCGGCTCGGAAGATCGCTGGCGCAGCCTTCGAGGCGAGCGGACAGCAATGTATCTCTGCGCAGCGCGTGCTTGTGCAACGCGATGTCCTCGAACGTTTTCTCAACACATTCACGACTGCGGCGCAGCTTCTGAAAGTTGGGTCCGCCAGGGACCCCGCAACCGATGTCGGGCCTATGGTCAACGCCCGCGCCGCCGAGCGGGTCATGGCCGTCTGCGAAGATGCGATTGCGCACGGTGCGCGCGCTGTGCTCAAACCCAAGCGAGACGGGGCGATTGTCAGCCCGGGAATTTTTACCGATGTGCCACAGAGTGCTCGGCTCTGGCGCGAAGAAGTTTTTGGACCGCTTGCCCTTGTCGCACCGTTCGACACGATTGATGAAGCATTGGAGCTGGCCAATGATTCTCCGTTTGGACTTCAGGGTGCCGTGTTCACGCAATCCCTGCCAGCTGCGATGCGCTTTGCCGACGCGTTTGATGTGGGCGCGCTCTGGATCAATGAAGCAAGCCGCTTCCGTCTCGATCTTTATCCGTTCGGTGGCGTGAAACGAAGCGGCGTTGGTCGCGAAGGCGTTCGCTATGCAATCGAAGAATATTCGCAGGTGAAATTCATTGGTATCCTGCCGTAAGATCGTGGCGCTGGACCATGAGGTTCAGCGCCACCTACTTTATTTCAACTTGTCGAGCGACATCGCTTTTGCTTCCGCTGTGACAGCCGCTCGATCATACTCGTTGATCTTGTTGATCAGTGCGTTTGTGAGCAGCCGATCTATGCTCACGGGTTCAGGAAGAATTTTCTGATCCGTCATGAATTGAACCAGGCGCGCCCAGTCTTCAGGGAAAAGCTGGCCATGCTGGCTGCCACTTTTTGGCGTATTCCAAATTGCCATCCGCCCCATACAGACACGAACACCAGCTGACAGCGCTTTGTCGGGATCAGGATCCTGGACCCGCGCCTCGGGATATGCACGCCAGGTGATCAGGACGGCCGCTTCGGGATTGGCTATTGTGAAGTCGTAACCTTTGGCCAGAGCGCGGGCGATACCGGTGAGCATCTGCGGATTTTTACGAATCATGTCGGGCTTTGCGAGCAGGCCAACGTCAGGCAACGTCCGAATATTCTCCGGGGCGGGCACGATGCGCAGATCAAGTCCCGCCGTCTGAAACTTGGCGAGCGCTGCGTCCCAATAAACAACGCCGTCGACCATTTTCTGCCTGACGGAGGTAATGGCCTGCGCACCCATGCCGATGGGCAGGAAGGTGATATCCTTTTGCGGATCAAGCCCGGCCTGATTGACGAATGCGCGACCAAAAGTTGTTCCGGCACTGCCCATGGACTGGACGCCGATCTTCTTGTCCTTCAGGTCTGCCATGCTCTTGATCGGACTGTCGGGCATGACCGCAACGGACCAGATATTCGCATAATAAAGCGAATAGAAATATTGGATATCAAGTTTGCCGGACTGAATTCCAACAAGTGCTTCGCCCGGTGAGGCAGCCCCGATTTCACCGTTTCCAGCTGAGATCTGGATCGCGGCTTCATTCGACCCTCCGACCGCTAAAAGACTGACGTCGTAACCCTCCCTTTCGAAGTAGCCAAGCTCCTTGGCGACCACGAACGGCGCAAAGGCCTCATCGATCGAACGCACGGGAATGAGCACGCGCACCTTCTCAAGCGCGACGGCAGAGGTCGAAGTCAGCAAGACTGCGGTCAGAAGAGCGACTGCCGCATTCAACCATGATTTGGACATTGTAGAGAACTCCCCGATATCAAAGCGCAAGATGTGTTCCTTCGCGCTGAATCCAGAAAACGAACCGCTTCGAGCAGGCACGGACGGCACCGTGCAGCAACATGCCGATCAACGAGAGAAAGATCAGCACCGCAAAGACCCCCGGCACATCAAGACTGAAGTTGAGCGCAGTGATCAGATAGCCAAGCCCTTGCTGCGCACCGACAAACTCGCCGACGACTGCGCCGATGACAGCGAGCACAGCAGCAATCTCAAGCCCCGAGAAGATGACCACCATGGCCGAGGGAAGCCGCAGACGCATGAGCGTTTGCCAGCGGGTCGCACCAAAGGATTTCATCATGTCAAGCTGATCCCGGTCCGTCGAATGAAACCCAGCCATGACACTGACAAGGACCGGGAAGAAACAAACCAGTGCGGTGATCACGATTTTTGACGCGACCCCGTAACCAAACCAGATAATGAAAAGCGGCGCGATGGCGATCTTGGGGACCGTCTGAAAAGCGACGACATAGGGATAGACCAGCCGCTCGACAGCGGGAGAAATGGAAAGGAGTGCCCCCAACACGAAACCTGCGCCTGTCCCAGCGACAAACCCTGAGACAACGGCCGTCAACGTTGCAAGCAGGTGCGGCCAGACTGTTCCGGTTGTGATGAGGCTGTCGAAGCGCAGGGCAATGGCACCGGGTGCCGGCAGGATGAGCGAAGGTATCGAAAAAACCTTGCAGGCGATTTCCCAAAGCGCGAGCAGCACGACAATGAGCACGAGCGATTGCAAACGATGCCCCGAGATTGCCAATGGAATTTTCATAATGAGAACGCCGCTTGCAATTCGGCACCGAACATGGAGCGAATTTCATCACAGAGCACGCCGAAACGCGGCAGGGACATGGTCTTCAAGCTGCGAGGGCGTGGGATATCGACGGGCACAATCGCCGAAATGCGCCCGGGTCTGGGAGACATGACAACAACACGGTCCCCCAGCAGCACCGCCTCGGGAATCGAATGAGTTATGAAGATAACGGTTTTCTTCTCTTCCGACCACAGGCGCATCAGCTCAAGGTTCAGCCGCTCCCGTGTCATGGCATCAAGTGCGCCGAAGGGTTCGTCCATCAGGAGAATTTTGGGATCACGCATCAGCGCCCGGCAGATTGCAACACGCTGCTGCATGCCGCCAGACAATTCAAATGGATATTTTTTCGTAAACTCACCTAGGCCCATGAACGAAAGAAGTGCTGTCGCCCGATCCATCGAGGCACGGGAGCGCTCACCACGCAGCTGAACGGGAAGCAGCACATTATCCAGCACAGTGTTCCAGGGTAATAGCGTTGCTTGTTGGAAGACGACGGCGACGTCTGGCCGGGGCTCTGCGATTGTCTCGCCTGCGACCAGCGCCGCGCCATCGCTCGCCTGCTCAAGCCCGGCAAGGATGCGCAGCAAGGTTGTTTTTCCGCATCCGCTGGGGCCGACGACCGAAACGAACTCGTTCTCTCCAATGTCGAGATTCACATCGCTTAACGCCTGCACAATCTCGCCAGAGCGTGTGCGAAACCGCTTCTCAAGGCCTCGAACCTCGATCAGGTTTGCGGTCGCACTCACCGCGTCGATGAGGCATTGCTGCTTTGATGGGCTTTCCGCTGAAAAGGGCATCATATGGACCTGACTCGACATAATTTATTACGATACAGGCGGCACAATTTCGGCGCGTCTCGTTTTATTGTTAAGTCAGAATGCAAAACTAAGGCCGTTTTGACCAGTTGGTCAACAAAGGTCCAGACGCGCTTGACGCGCGACCCCATGGAATGACAGCGTGATGTTGAGGCGGGGACGGCACGGCTGCCCACGATCGAAATTATAATCTGGGGCTTTCGTGTTTCGCGACTTGGTGCGAAGATTGCAATCCGAATTGCCAAATCCGCACGTTGCTTCACGCATGATGAGCTCGCCATGAAGCTGTCCCCAGTACGTTATGCCGCGCCGACATCCGTGGAGGAGGCCGTTGCCCTCCTCGCCACCTGCGATGCAAAAATTATATCCGGCGGGCAGAGCCTGATGCCGATCATGGCGTTCCGTCTCGCATCGCCAGAATTGCTTGTCGATCTGAAGAAGATCAAAGGGCTTGGGGACATTGTCCTCGACAGCGAAGGCCTTCATCTGGGTGCCAAGGTAAAATGGATTGAAATCGAGACTGACGTCCGGTTGAAAACGGCACATCCGTTGCTGACGAAAGCCATCGAACATGTGGCCCATTATCAGATTCGCAATCGGGGCACAGTGGGCGGGTCATTGGCGCATGCCGATCCTGCGAGCGAAATGCCTGCGATTGCGGCGTGCTGTGACGCCGTGATCAGTGTTGTCGGATCGGGCGGGCTTCGCAAAATAAACGCGGCAGATTTCTTTGTCGGCGCACTGCAAACGCGGCTGGAGCCCGACGAGATTATTGTCAAAATTCTCCTGCCTCCGTGGCCCGCGACACGGCGGTGGGGGTTTCAGGAGTTTTCGCGACGCCGCGGGGACTTCGCCCTTGCCGGGATTGCGGCCTATTTTGACGTGGAGCCCGACGGCCGAGCGACAAATGCGCATATCGCCGTATTCGGGGCCAGCGATTATCAGCGTCGGCTGACGGGCGCGGAAGCAGAACTCAATGGCAAGAAGCCGACAGCTGACACGTTCGCCGCAGCGGCGCGTGCGGCCGCGGCCGAAGTCGATCCACCCTCCGACATCCATGCGCCGGCGGATTATCGCCGAGCTCTCGTCGAAACTTTGACCGGTCGCGCACTCGCGGACGCAAATCGGTAATCAGGTGACGCTTATGAAAATCGAACTTGATGTAAATGGAAAACACATGTCCGCCGAGGTTGAGGAGCGGACGACTCTCGCTGATTGCTTGCGGTATGAATTTGGGCTGACCGGAACGCATCTGGGCTGCGAGCACGGCGTCTGCGGTGCCTGCACTGTGATCGTCAATGGTGCAGCGGTTCGCTCATGTCTGATTCTGGCCGTGCAGGCGGATGGCGACAGTGTGACAACTGTCGAGGGTCTATCCAACGACGACGCACTGACCCCTTTGCAGGCATCGTTCCGCAAACATCATGCATTGCAATGCGGGTTCTGCACGCCCGGCATGGTGACCACGGCGCATGCCCTGCTGACCCATGAACCGAATGCAGACGAAGACCGGGTCCGCGACGTCCTTTCTGGTAACATCTGCCGTTGCACGGGCTATATCTCAATTGTTGAAGCTGTTCTGGATGCGCGCAGCGCTTATGGGCGGGACGGGCAATGACGCTACGCCAGCCCAATTCGTTTGTTGGCCGCCCCGTTGAGCGCATCGAAGATCTCCGCTTCCTGCGTGGCAAAGGATTCTATATCTCGGATCTTTCGAGACCAAACCAGCTGCACGCGGTTATTTTTCGCAGTCCAGAGGCCCACGGGCGGATCAAACGCATTGGCATCGAGCGCGCCCGCGCCCTCAAAGGCGTGCATGCAGTCATAATCGCAAGCGATCTGGGACCAACACCGCCGCACATTCCGTTGCGCCTGCAGCCGCTGCCGGAACTTGTGCCCTTTCATCAACCGATGCTTGCCTTCGAAAAGGTGCGCTATGTCGGCGAGCCAGTTGCGGTCGTGGTGGCCGACACAGCCGCCATTGCGGAGGATGCACTCGAGCTCATTGAACTCGACATCGAGACCCTTCCTGCCATCACCGGCCGTGCCAGTGCAGAGGCGGCACAGAGTGTTCTGTTCGAGGGGCACGGCAGCAACGAAGCTCTTGTGTGGACGGCTGTGCGCGGCAACGCGGACGCGGCATTCGCCAAGGCTGACCTGATCATTAAAGATACGTTCAGGGTGCAGCGTCACGCCGCCATGTTCATGGAGCCAAGAGGTTTTGTTGCCGAATGGCAGGCAGACACGCAGCGAATGCAGGTCTGGGGTGCAGCAAAGGTCGCGTGGGCCAATCGGCGCATCCTCGCCACTGCGCTTCAGATTGATGAACATGCCATCGACATGTTTGAGCTCGATGTTGGTGGCGGATTTGGCTCGCGGGGCGAATTCTACCCGGAGGATTATCTCATTCCCGCCGCCGCCCGCATTGTCGGGCGCCCTGTGAAATGGATCGAGGACCGTCGCGAGCATCTCATGTGCGCCAACCATGCACGCGACATCGAGTGCAATGTTGAAATGGCGCTCTCCAAGGACGGACTCATTCTTGGCCTACGCGGCATGTCCTATTCCGACAATGGCGCTTATTTAAGGACCAATGGTTCCGTTGGTCCGCGCAACATATCGCAATTCATGTCCGGCCCCTACAAGATCGAAAATATCCATCTGCAAACAACCATGCTGACAACCAACAAAACGCCCAGCGGTACATTCCGTGGCCCTGGTCGTTTTGAAACGGATTTCGTCCGCGAGCGCTTGATTGACCTGGCGGCGAGCCAGCTCGGGATGGACCGGGCTGTGATCCGTCGCAAAAATCTCGTCCGTGACGAAGATATGCCCTATCCGCTGGCGACGATCACACCCTATGAAAGCGTCACCGACCTCGACAGTGGCGATTACCCCGCGGTCTTCGATCTCTGCATGACAGAGTTTGGCTGGGCGGAGAAGTCAGCACTTGCCGGAAAGCTCATCGATGGGCGCTACCACGGCATCGCAATCGGCAGCTTTATCGAAGGTGGCGCTGCCGGCCCTAAGGAAGATGCGCGCCTTGTGCTTGAGCTTGATGGCACGTTGACGGTCTATCTCGGATCATCTGCGGTGGGCCAAGGCTTGCAGACAATCATGACGCAGATCACCGCCGATGCGATGGAAATGCCGTTCGATCAAATTCGCGTCCTCCATGGCTCAACGTCGCATGTAAAGGATGGTTTTGGATCTTATCATTCGCGCTCAACAGTGATGGGCGGCTCTGCTATTTTGCTCGCGGCCGAAAAGCTCAAGGACAAAATATGCGAGGCTGGCGCCGCTGCTCTGGGCTGCGCAAAAGAGCAGGTCCTTATCGACGGGCAGACGGTCAGACATGGCGATCGTTCAGTCTCCTTTGCGGGTTTGAGCCCTGAGCCCATTGACGTCGAAGCCAGCTTTTTCAACAAAAAATACACCTACGCCTACGGGACTCAGGCAGCTCATGTGAGTGTGGACCCCGGCACAGGCCATGTTCGCGTCCATGAATATCTTTCGGTTGAGGACGTCGGCCGGATGATCAACCCCCTCACCCTTCACGGGCAGGCTATTGGCGCCATTGTGCAGGGCCTTGGTGGGACGTTTCTTGAACACCTGATCTATGACGAGAACGGCCAGCTCCAAACCGGATCACTCGCCGACTACCTGCTGCCAACAGCCAGCGATTTCCCCAAGATCCGTGCGATCACGCTTGAGCTCAAGCCCTCGCCCAACAACCCGCTTGGTGCCAAGGGTGCGGGAGAAGGTGGGATTATTCCCGTGGGCGGCATCATCACCAATGCCGTGGCAAATGCGCTCTCCTCGCTCGGTGTGGAGCCCATGGAACTTCCACTCTCACCCTCGCGCGTTTGGAAGTTGATCGACGATGCGCGGAAGCGGATTGTGTGACCAAGGGCCCCGCAAACGGTTTCGCCTGACGCGCTGCGAATGCAGGTGAACCGACGGTCTGCGACTGAGATTCTACGACGGAAGATATGTCATGGCGAGCCGAAGCCGAGACCCCGCACGCACCCGTGAAAAAATCTTGCAGCAGGCAAAACGTGAGTTTGCAGCGAAAGGCTTTGACGGCGCGCGTGTGGATGCCATCGCGTTACGCAGCAAACTCAGCAAGAACATGCTTTATTATTGCTTTGGCTCGAAAGAAGGCCTGTTCATTGCCGTTCTTGAGCGCATGTATGAAAATCTGCGAACATTACAGCAGGATCTTTCTATTCGCACCAGTGACCCGGTTGTTGCACTCGAACAACTGATCCAGCACACATTTACAGCTTTCCTCAAAAATCCTGAAGCGATTCATCTCATTAATGAAGAAAATCGCCATATGGGTCGACACATTCGCCAGTCCAAACGCATGCGCGAACTCTATAATCCCCTGGTGGAGACCATTCGTATCATTTTGGAGCGTGGACACGAGACCGGCGTCTTCCGTGCCAATCTGGATCCCGCTGCTGTCTATCTCACACTGGCCTCTCTTTGCTACCATTACATCTCAAACCAATACACGTTGGGCATCGCACTTGGGGTTGATCTTGGTGCCGACAAGAGCCGTGCGCGTTGGCTCGCGCACATAACCGAGATGCTGATAATCTTTTGCGCGAAGACAGATCCAAAAAAAGCTCCGAAAAAAGAAGTGCCAAGCCCTGTTGCGAAAAAGCAATCGTTGCGCGCGGCGCGATCAAACAATTCGCCGGTTGACCGTGCAATGAACACGGACATATAAATTTCAAGATGATCCCATGTGCAACGGAGTAAACTCATCATGGCTACTGCGCGCCATCCACGCTCGCCAGATCTCATCGGCGTGTCACTCGAAGACATCATGCAACGGTATGTTGGACGATTCAGAGAGAAAAAAGCGGATTGGGCGGCATTCGAGGATGCCAAGATCGAGGGTTGGAAACGAGCGCAGCATCGGTTCATAGGTGCTGGCGGATCGGGCAAGCACAACGATCCGACTGTGATCCCTGCCGGAAACTTCACACTTTCGATTATGTATGTGGAGCCCGGTCAGGGAAATGCACCTCATACCCATGAAGTTGAAGAGTGTTTCTTTGTTTTGCAGGGTTTTCTGGACGTCTTTGTCGAAGACGAGGACGGCAAACGGCTGACAACGCGTCTGGGGCCTTGGGAATGTGTGTCATGCCCAGCGGGGGTGATACACGGTTATGACAATCACAGCCTTGAACCGGTCTATTTTCAGGTGATGTTGGGTCGCGGCAAGCCGGAAGCGATGGGCTACTCGGATGAGCGGCTATTTAAAAATCGTGACGCGCATCTTCGCGAATAATCGCGCCAAGAATAAAAATTGATATGCTCATCAAAGACCGAGAGAAACATCGGTTTTATTCCAACCAAACCGACACCGACGAGATTGATTGTCGGTGTCGCGTGGCTCTGAATGGTCCGAGATCTTCGAGGATGAAGCTAGATCAAACGATATCCCGACAGCCCTTCCAAGACGCCAGCCGATAAAATGCCAGAACTGATCATTGTCGAAGCTTCTGGCACGTGTCACCCACGCTCACGCTCCAGGATACGCCAGCGCGAAAGGCGGCGTTCTAGCCACTGAACTCCCTCGGTAAACGCCACACCGACAAAGGCAATAATCGTGATGGGAACGAATAGCTTTGCGGTCGCGAACACGTTGGAATATTCGACAATCATTCCGCCGAGTCCGCTAATTGCTGTAAAAAACTCGGCGACAACGATACCCGTAATACAAAGACCAACCGATAGCCGCACGCCCGCCATGATGAAGGGCAAAGCAGCGGGCAGCGTGATCTTAAAGAAGATCTGCAATTCTGTTGCACAATAAGCACGGCCAATCTCAAGCATGGAACCGCGCACGTCGCGAATGCCAGAATAGGTATTAATGATGACCGGGAACACGGCTGTAGATGTCATAATGGCAACCTTGCCCCAGAATTCGAGGCCGGCCCAGAGAATGATCAGCGGAACAAGGGCAATCCGCGGAATGGCACACAGCGCATTGATGAACGGATCAAGAATATATTCAAGCGACCGCGACTGCGCGATCGCAATTCCGATTCCGATTCCAATGACAATTGTCAGGAACAGACCCATCAAAAATGGCGCGAGACTCTGACCAATGGCACGCTGCAAAAGGCCGGTATGCCAAAGATCTATCGATGCAATCCAGATCTTGCTTGGTGGAGCCATGAACAAAGGATTGGCTCGACGCCCGGCAAATTCCCAGACGATGAAAAACACAAGCACGGATAGACAGCGAATTGAATTGGGGCTTAGCAGAACCCGTCTTATTCTGGTTATCGTCGGAATCGGTTTGACCGGGACGACCAGACGCAATTCCCCGTTTGGAGGATCGATATAGTCCACGATACTCATGTCTGTGTTCCTGCGAGAAGGCGTCGCAACTCAGCTCGGCAATCCCCAAAACGTCGATCAACACGCATGTCGGAATCAAGGCGCAAACCGGCAAGCGGTGATGTCATGATCGCTTTCACACGCCCGGGGTTTGTCGAAAAAATGAAAATTCGATCCGACAGGAGCAGCGCCTCATCAATGCTATGGGTGACAAACAAGACAGTTGTCCCGGTTCGGGCCCAAATGCGTAGAAAGTCCTCCTGCAATTGTTCGCGTGTCTGAGCGTCAAGCGCACCGAAAGGCTCATCCATGAGAATGAGAACTGGTTTCCGGATCAGAGCCCGCGCGATCGCAACGCGCTGCTGCATACCCCCTGAAAGCTCGTGCGGGTAATGGTCTGTGAAACGTTGAAGTCCCACAAGATCAAGGAGTTCGCGGGCTCGATCACGGCGCAGCGCCTCGCCAATGCCATCCAACTCGAGGGGGAATTCCACATTGCCGAGCGCTGAACGCCATGGCAACAATCCGAAATTCTGGAACACGAGACATGCATCCCGACGCGGAGCAACCACAACCTTGTTTTGAATTTTAATTGAGCCCTCATCGGGCTGCATGAGTCCAGCGGCCATGCGCAGCAAGGTTGTCTTGCCGCAGCCACTTGGACCCAATAACGAAATGAACTCACCTGCCCCGATGACGGCATCAACACGGTCAAGTGCAACCGTTCTTACGGGATGTCCTAGCCCGCCTCGCTCACGTGTCTCAAAAAACTTGCTGACACCATCAAAGCGAACCATGCAATCGTCACCCGAGGATCCCGGCGTGGCGGATTTCATCTCGATTGAACCGAGTGACGTAGCTGCCGGATCCATGACGCTCAGTTTCATCCGCGTCAACGATCCAGCTTCATTGGGCCAAGGGTTTTCAAGGCATTGTCAGTAAAACGGGTATCGATAAAACTATCAGCCGAAACTTCTGTTTTTGTAGCGCCAAGCTCTTTGTTGATGACGGCTGTGAATTTAGCAATTTCAGGATCAAGACCTCCATCAACGCCCCAAAGATTATCTTTGTTCATCAACAAAATTGTTTGCTTGCAAATCTCAAGAGGAAGATCCGGCACACGATCATGGAGGATCTGAGCAGCCTCGTCAGGACTCTCCATGATGAAGCGCGCGCCTCGAACCGTCACATCGGTGAGCTTTTGATAAATCTTTATCATCCGCGGATCAGCGAGGCTTTCCTCACGCACCACATTCCAGACATAGGCAAGCTTGGGAAATTCTTTCGCAAGGCTCGCTGCAACAGTGACGCTGCCAGCGCCCATCGACGTTGCCACAAAATTGATAATGGTTGCATCCGCACGCCCACCAACGACTGCCTGCAATCGGGCAGAATGACCTCCAACCTGGATGAAACGGGATGCCGTTTCATCGACATTATAGCGGCGCATCAACATTCGCGGCAGTTGATCCGGCATTCCACCGGGGCCAGATGTCGCGATAATCTTTCCCGCAAGGTCCGCAATCGTTGAGCCTTTGCCATTCGCAATCACCAGGCTGTAATCGGCTATCGGCTGCCACGAACCGATCGCTTTGATTTTTGCACCTGCCTCCACCGCAGCCAGCACATTGACAGCTCCGATGGTCGCGATGTCAACATTTCCGGAGACTAGGATGCGCATGGCATTCGAGTCGCCGGTGACATATACTTCCTCAACTTCGAGATCGCCCAGCCACCCCTTCTTCTGTGCCACAAAGAAGGGAAGGGAAAGGCTCGTTGGCGAGCCTGTAAACCCCATTTTGATCGTCTCAGCACGGAGTGGTGAAACAGCGCAAATCAGAAGCCCTGCGACCAATGCGATTTGGCCGCTTGACAGAAATTTATGACAAAAACGTCCACGCATCGACACTGCCTCAAAAACAAACGCCACTGACGAAAATTTGACCACGTCAAACTCCTTCGAGGATCAGTTCACGATCTGATGAAAACGCTTTCAATTTAGTTGACTAAATGGTTAGACCCGTGTCAAGCCTTTACGTGTTAAGGCCTTATTTCAGTGGGAAGTTTCGAAAGCAACGGTCGATCCCACGCAATCGTCACGCATAATGTTCAAGTTTAACAATATGAGGATTGATCACTTGAGATTGCTTTCCAGCATCAGAACTGATCGATTTCGACTCGTCATCTCGTCGAACAATCACGATGTCATTTTTTAATCCGAGCAGCCATTGAAGCCCGCGCCATTTGAATATTTTGCGCCGACG
>CAIZGQ010000512.1 GCA_903932565.1 uncultured Hyphomicrobiales bacterium | reverse complement strand
GGATCAGGCCGAAGGTGGCGACACCCTCAGAGAACCATTGCGCGCCACCGGTCCGCAGCTTTTGGGACATTTGGATAACCGGCAAATCAAACATGAGATGCGCCATCAGCGCGCCCGCAATGCAGCCGATGATCTGCGCCACACTATACAAACCCGCCTCGCGCATCGGCATGTCACGTCGCGCGGCTGCGATCAGCGACACGACCGGATTGAAATGCGCCCCGGAAATCGGGCCTAAAATCGAAATCAGCACCACGAGCACGGCACCTGTCGCAAGCGTGTTGCCGAGCAGAGCCAGCGCGACATCCTTGGTCAAGCTCTCCGCCATGATGCCCGAGCCGACGACTGTGGCCACCAAAAGCGCCGAGCCGAGCGCCTCGGCCACCAATCGGCGCTGCAAGTTGAATGTCTCGCTCATTCGCTGTGGCCAACAGACTGAGATGCGCCTTCGAGCCGACCGATATCTTTCAACCTGCGACCCAGTGCCAGCTTGTCGATGCTGGCAATTGGCAAGGCAACAAAGGCCACAATCCGGTTGCGCATGTAGCGAAACGCCTCGTTGAACGCGCGCTGCTTTTCAATCTCTGTGCCCTCGACGGTCGCCGGGTCTTCGATGCCCCAGTGCGCTGTCATCGGCTGGCCCGGCCAGATTGGGCAGGCTTCGCCAGCTGCGTTGTCGCAAACGGTGAAAACGAAATCCATTTTCGGCGCATCTGGCGTCGCATACTCGCTCCAGCTTTTCGAGCGAAAGCCTTCCGCAGGATAGCCATAAGCGGCAAGGGTTTTTAGCGCCAACGGGTTCACGATACCCTTGGGTTGGCTTCCCGCCGAATAGGCCTTGAACAGGCCACGACCTTCCTTTTGCAGGATGCTCTCAGCCAAAATGGAACGCGCCGTGTTGCCAGTGCAAAGGAACAGCACATTGAAATGGTGGTCTGTCATCGGCGGGTTCCCTTGGTTTTTTCTGGGAGGCAGCAGGGCGAGAGGTCAGCAATCAACGGGGCGCAAATCTCCGGGCGACCGCCGCAACAATCCTTGATGAGAAAGGTCGCCAGCGCCTGCACACGGGGCATCTGCGCGCGGTAGATTATCGACCGGCTGTGGCGCTCACCGAGGATCAGCCCGGCGCGCGCGAGGATCGAAAGATGGGCCGACATGGTGTTTTGCGGAATGCCAATGGCTTGCGCGAGCTCCCCCGCAGGCACGCCTTCGGGCTCCCGCTGCACAAGCAAGCGAAACGTTTGAAGCCGGGTTGGCTGGGCAAGGGCGGCAAAGGCCGTGATCGCGTCTAACTCATCCATATATCCAGATTAAACGAAATAAAATTTTAACGCAACCGCCTTCAGAAAGTTACGCTGTCACTTTTGCGCGTATCGAGAAAACGCCCGAACGGCCGGCGCTGTCCTGTCTGAACGAGGCGTCGCCAGACAGCGTGAAGGCCTCCTTGCGGGAGTAAGAAGAAAAATTCCTCAACGCCTTTCGCGACACTGGAAGATATTGTGACTTGGCAGCGCGTTCCGCCGATATGGCAGCGCGAACGTGAGTTGTTTCTCTAAAGTCCCACGCGTCAGAAATCTCCGCGTGATTTTGATATCCGCACACAACGGATCAATTACAAATTTGTAATATATCCGAAAATCAGGCGTTTTTATTGATTACGCCAGTTCCCAGCAAGTTTTGAGTGACATCGATTTTTGAAATCATTTTTTGGAAAACCCTTCCAGAAAGCGATCTCGACGGAGATTTCCATGTCCCTTGATGCCATTTCAGCCAACTCAAATTCATCGATTCTTGCTTTATTCAAGCAGCGTCGCGACGCTTTAAAGGGCATGGAGGCAGCCGTCCAGTCTGGAGATATGGGCACGGCACAGCAAGATCTTTCAACTGTTCAACAGGCAGGTCAGACTCTTCAAAGTTCACTGGGTTCATCTTCCACAAGCAGTGAGAGCAACCCCTTTAAAACGATGATGAAGACGGATCTCACGGGACTGATGAGTGCCGTAGCGTCAGGCGACGCGTCCGCATCGCAGGCCGCCCTGCAAAAACTTAAATCGGACCAGCAAGCTAATATCTCACCTTCCAATGTTGGGCCATCGACTTCGTCGCCAGGTCAAGGTTCGCCCTTTTTGGATAATTTGAATGCCCTTTTGTCGGCCGCCATGACGGGCGACACAAAGGGCGCGCAATCGGCGGCAAACGTCTTGAATTCTGAAGTTCAATCTGCGTTTGGCCAGTCCTCATCGACCATAAATTCATCCACGCCCACAAGTACGTCTACGTCAACGCCCAGCGCGCAAAGCGCGTTTATGACCGACCTGCAATCGCTGATAAATGCGGCGCAGTCCGGCGACCAGACAGCGACCCAAAAAGCAGCTCAGACGCTTGCGGGAGACATCAAATCGGCACTCGGTGGGGCATCGGGTCCGGGTGGCGTGGGTGGGCATCACCATCACCATCATCACGCACCGGTTCAGTCCACAGCCAACCCGCAATCGACAGTTGGTGCATCAGGCTCAGCCTCGACAGATGCTGATGGCGATTCCGATGCCAGCACCGCGACCGCGGCCGCCAGCCCAACAGCAACAACCTCAACAAGTGTCGCACTGGCCAATGCTGTAACCGCGACAACGTCTACCGATCCAGACGGTGACGGAAATGTCGGCCAGAGCGGCGCAACGTCAACAATTTCCGAAATCAACAGCGCAGCACGAAACGCATTGAAGGCCTATTCGATGCTGATGAATTACGTCAACCAGTCCGCGTCTTCATCGACGACCGCATGAGGAGGTAGAGATGGTTTCAACCCTATCGACCTACACGTCAATTGTCAGCAATTTGTCGAAGTGGCAGACCATGACAGCCACTGATCCGACGGTTCAGACAGCAACAAACTACTTCAAGGCGAACATTGGAAAGGTCACGACGATTGACCAGTTCGTGAACAATTACCAATTGTTCAACTACGCCATGACAGCGTTTGGCCTAAGTGACATGACATACGCCAAAGGCCTAATCACGAAGGTTCTTCAGCAAGGAGTGACGAGTACGTCAGCGCTTGCCAACACATTGAACAATCCGGCCATCAAGGCTTTTGCCACAACATTCGATTTTGCGACCACCGGGACCTCCACTACGTCATCCTCGACACTGCAAACGACAGTCGTCAATAAGTACATCGAGCAATCGCTGGAAACGTCGCAGGGGAAGTCGAACTCGGCCGTGCAATTGGCCCTCTACTTTCAGCAGAATGCGCCCAACGTCAAAGACATGTATGGAATTCTGGGTGACAAGAACCTGTTGACCGTGGTGCAGACGGCACTGGGAATCTCATCAAGCACGTCAGCACAGGATATCACAACCCAATACGCTAATCTGACCGCCAAATTGAATGTTGCAGATTTTCAGGATCCCAAAAAGCTCGGCACTTTCATTGCGCGCTTCTGCGCGATGGCGGATTCGTCCGGAAGCGGTGCGCAAGCAGCATCCCTGCCGTCGAGCATGATCAGTCCAATCTCAACCTCTCCAACCTCGGATCAGCCTCTTTTCAGCAACGATCTCTTGATGAGCATTCAGAGCTTCAAGCCCGGTGGGTACTAACATGCGGCGTCATTCATCAATTCCAGAGGAACGCGTCAGCAAGCCATTGCGCTACAATGTCCGACGCCTTCGATGCGACGATAGCGGGTCTTTGCTCCGTCTATTGAAGCAGCCTGAGTGTCAGGTTGGCTTTGGTTCAGAGCCATTCGAGACCGAGGAGGATATTGCATCTTGGATCTCCCAATGCGGACATGATGGCTTGCATCTCGTCGCAACCCACGAGGCAAAAGTTGTTGGCTTTGGCGGCCTATTTCCGGGTCGTGGCAGTCGGGCCCACGTGGGATCCGTCGCCCTTTTTGTCCACCGTAAATTTTACCGCCAGGGTATTGGGTCTATGTTGATGGCGACGCTTGTCGGCGCGGCCGAAATATTGACGCTCCACGACCGGCTCGAGCTTTATGTTTTTCGTGACAACGCGGCGGCGATAGGGCTTTACGCAAAATTTGGTTTTGCCACAGAAGGGGTTCACACGGGTTTCGCGTTGCGACTTGGGGAAAAGGTTGACGCTCTCTCGATGGCACGTGTTTTCGATACGTCGGGGCGATACACCGTTTGTGTCGAGGATGTCATAAGAACCCTCAATGAGACCGGGATGATCATCCCCAGCATGCAGAATGGCTTGGGACCGCATTGAAACCCTGATCAGCCCCCCCGACAGTCCCTACGCAAGCTCGCTGTGTAAATCTGCTCAGACAAAGTTGCAGGGTACTGTTACCTTGGGCACGCCTATATGGACGTTGGTCCGGTTGTGGGCGAAGATCTCAACAGCCATGAGGCAGGAAATATGCAGCCAGACACTTTGCCGACACGCGTGCAAAGCATGGTCCGAGTTCGCAACTTCGTGATCTGCTCATCGCTCTGTCTGTTTGCTTTCGTTGCGGGATATCTCATCCATCAGACGAACGTTTCCCTCGGACCGAGCGCCGTTTTAGCAAGGCCCGACATCAAAGGGCTTGATGAAGCCGTTGAATTTCGCAAATCGTTTCATCCGTTCCACGCCATGCATCGTCCGCGAACACTATGGGATATCTGATGCTTCTTGGCTGCAAGGACGCTGATTGACTGCAAGATCGTGTGAAGCGTCAAAAGAACGGATGACCTCGACTGTGATCCGTTGACATAAACGCGGACGGCCGCGTCAAACAACTGTTTAAGCCAATTATTTGATGATGACAGGAAGATGCGCTCTGGGCGCCTTGACTTGTGCGCGCTGCAAGGACGCCCTAGGGGAGACGACTCGTCCCAGCAGGCAGGCAACACGCCCGGAGCAGACACAACATGTCGTTTGATCGTCGATCCCTGCTCGCGTCCTCAGCCGCTCTGCTGGTGTCAAAAACCGCCTTTGCGCAAGGTTCAAGCGCGGCAAAAGAAGCCGCAGCCCCGGGCACAACCTTCAACTTCCGCAAAGCTAGCTGGTCCCCCGAGACCAGCGCAAAACCAGCGACCAACGTGCCGGTTTTTTCGATCAACGGGCAGCTTCCCGCCCCTGTGATCCGCCTCAAACTGGGCGAGGAGGTGCGGCTGCAGGTCAAGAACAGCTTGGAAGTTCCGGCCCTCCTGAACTGGCATGGCGTGCGCCTCGCCGGGGCCCTGATCGGTGATCCGCTGACACAGCCGCAGCTGGGACCCGGCGACAGCACAGAGATTGCCTTCACCCCGCCTGATGCAGGCACATTTTTCTATCAGCCGTCCTCTGCGCTGCTTGCGCAATACCCCGAAGCACGGGGCTTGAGCGGCGTTCTGGTCGTGGAGGAAACTTTGCCGCCGCCGGTCGCGCACGACATTGTTCTTGCGCTCGACGACTGGCCGCAAAGCGCGCAGGACGCCCCACTCATG
>CAIZGQ010000511.1 GCA_903932565.1 uncultured Hyphomicrobiales bacterium | reverse complement strand
GATGTGCCGGCCGGGCTTGCGGGCGTGTCCGGCGCGCTGCTTGGCAATCTGTCGCTGCTTTTTGTGCCCGCAGCGGTCGGCATCATTCGCCATGCGGGGCTTGTACGCGATTATGGTCTGGCCATCGGGGTCTCGATCATTGTCTCGACGACGGCCGCGCTCGCCGTCACCGCGCTCGTGTTTCAGGCCGTGGCAAAGCGGACGGCTCCCCGCCACGACCAGCCATGAGCGCGGATCTCCCGGCACGGGTCACCGACATCTGGGTCTATCTGTCGGCCGGCCCCTTGCTCTGGCTGACACTGACGTTGCTCGCCTATGCGCTGGCCGACTTCATCGCCTTCAAGGCAGGCCGCAACCCGTTGGCGAGTCCTGTCGCGATGTCCACAGCGATTCTGGTGACACTGCTTGTGGCCACCGGCACCTCCTATGAGACCTATTTTGCCGGGGCCCAGTTCATTCACTTTCTGCTCGGGCCCGCGACCGTGGCGCTCGCCGTGCCGCTCTATCGCAACCTGCCGCGGGTGCGTGCAGCGCTCCTGCCGATGGGGGCGGCTTTGCTGGCGGGCTCGGTCACGGCCATCGTCCTGGCGGTGCTGATCGCGGGTGTGCTTGGCGCGCCCAGGGATATTCTGGCCTCCCTCGCCCCAAAATCTGTCACCACGCCCATTGCCATGAGCCTTGCCGAGGCGCTGGGGGGCATCCCGACCCTGGCGGCCGTGCTGGTGCTGATCACCGGGATATTTGGCGGCAGCGTCGTCACGCCACTGATGAACAGCCTTGGCATCACGGACCCGCAAGCCCGGGGCTTTGCGGCGGGCCTCGCAGCGCACGGAATTGGCACGGCCCGGGCCTTTCAGGTCAACAGCGTCGCAGGGGCCTTTGCGGGAATCGCCATGAGCTTGAATGGCGCGCTGACCGCGATGATTCTCCCCCTCCTCGCCCATATGTGGGGTCCTTGAGGGTCGCCCAGTGGGTTCTGCGGACCGGCGCGTTGCGGCTCCAATATCATCCACAGAATGAATTCCCCGAGTTGCGCACCGGTGCCCATCCATCTGATCTTAGAGGGCAGAAGGCCCTGTCATCCCCACTGTTCACAGGCGGCGCGAAAGTTCACAGGCAACCACTACTTGTGGTGGTGCTTCATCTTTCCGACACAAAATCTTGACGACATAAACAATTTGATCATAGTTTTGCAGCAAGGATGGCGTTGGAAATTTCGTCGTCTCGACCCACCTACAAGACGCGGGAATGCGTGAGCAGATTGGCTTACGGCCAGGCTTGGACAGCGGTCCAAACAGGGCCGGACGCCCAAGTGCTGAAGGCCAGCGGATAGAGGTGGGGCAGCGGGCAGATGGAACCGCGTGTCGAGGGCACGGGGGGCTCGTCTGCAAGCTGACAGGAGCCGGGTGGCCGGGGGCAATTGCCGTGTTTGGGCAAGCTGCCGGAGCCGCCAGTCAATGGCAGGGCAACAGCCCTTTCCGGCTTTGGATTGGACAAGGGTTTGTTGTGTCTGCGTCCCTCTGACGTGCGTTGCAAACGACCGGACCACATGTTGGAACCTGACGATCCCCGCCGCTCCCGGCTCGGCGCGTCGCATTCCAAACGACCCATTTTGACGCGATTTGAAGCTTTAAAGGACACGGACGATGCGGATCGAGCGGCGCTACACGAAGACTGGTCACTCTGCTTATGCGGAGATCGCGTTTCGACAGGTGAAGAGCGAGATCCGCAATCCGGATGGGTCGGTTGTGTTTTCCCAGGACGGGATCGATGTCCCCTCCGTCTGGAGCCAGGTGGCAGCCGACGTTCTGGCGCAGAAATATTTCCGCAAGGCCGGCGTGCCTGCCCGCCTGAAGAAGGTTGAGGAAAACGACGTCCCCTCGTTCCTGTGGCGCTCGGTTGCCGATGAGGCCGCCCTCGACGCCTTGCCGAAGGCGGAACGCTATGTGGGTGAGCGCTCAGCCGCGCAGGTGTTTGATCGCCTAGCCGGCACCTGGACCTACTGGGGCTGGAAGGGCAAGTATTTTGCCACCGAGGAGGACGCGCAGGCCTTCTACGACGAGATGCGTTACATGCTGGCCAAGCAGATCGCTGCGCCAAACTCGCCACAATGGTTCAACACCGGCCTTCACTGGGCCTATGGCATCGATGGACCAAGCCAGGGCCATTATTACGTCGACCCGACCACGGGCAAGCTGACGAAGTCCAAGACGGCTTACGAGCATCCCCAGCCGCATGCCTGCTTCATCCAGTCCGTGCAGGACGACCTCGTCAACGAGGGCGGCATCATGGATTTGTGGGTGCGTGAAGCGCGCCTCTTCAAGTATGGCTCGGGCACCGGCTCCAACTTCTCGCGTTTGCGCGGCGAGAGTGAGAAACTCTCAGGTGGCGGCCGCTCCTCGGGCCTCATGTCCTTCCTCAAGATTGGCGATCGCGCAGCTGGCGCCATCAAGTCGGGTGGCACGACGCGACGCGCCGCCAAGATGGTGGTGGTTGACGCCGATCATCCCGATATCGAAGCTTACATCGGCTGGAAGGTGAAGGAGGAGGAGAAGGTTGCCTCGCTCGTTACCGGCTCGAAAGTCGTCAAGCGCCACCTGAAGCAAATCCTCAAGGCCTGCGTGAATTGCACGGGCTCGGGCGATGATTGCTTCAACCCGGAAAAGAACCCCGCGCTGAAGAAGGCAATCAAGGCCGCGCGCGCCGACAGTGTGCCGGATTCCTACATCAAGCGCATCGTGCAGTTCGCGCGCCAGGGCTACACCGACATCCAGTTCGACACCTATGACACCGACTGGGATTCGGAAGCCTATCTGACAGTGTCGGGCCAGAACTCGAACAACTCGGTTCGTGTCACGGACGATTTCCTGCGCGCTGTCGAAGGCGACGGCAAGTGGGACCTCATCCGCCGCACGGACGGCAAGGTTCACAAGACCCTCGATGCCCGTGAGTTGTGGGACAAGATTGGCTATGCGGCCTGGGCGTCGGCTGATCCCGGCATCCAGTTCCATTCGACCATCAACGACTGGCACACCTGCCCGGCGTCTGGCCAAATCAACGCGTCAAATCCGTGTTCGGAATACATGTTCCTGGACGACACGGCCTGCAACCTCGCCTCGCTGAACCTGCTGCAGTTCCGCGATCCGACGACCGGCGTGCTCGACATTGCGGCTTATGAACATGCCGTCCGCCTTTGGACGATCGTGCTCGAAGTCTCGGTTGCCATGGCGCAGTTCCCGTCCAAGGAAATCGCGCGCCAGTCCTATGATTTCCGCACGCTCGGCCTTGGCTACGCCAATGTCGGCGGCCTCCTGATGTCCTCCGGCATTGCGTATGATTCCGATGAAGGCCGCGCCATCATCGGGGCGCTGACGGCTGTCATGACCGGTGGCAGCTATGCGACCTCTGCCGAAATGGCCAAGGAACTTGGGCCTTTCCCAAGCCACGGCCCGAATGCCGCGCATATGTTGCGCGTGATCCGCAACCATCGCCGCGCTGCTTATGGCGAGACGGCGGGCTACGAGAAACTGGCAACTCTGCCGGTGGCCCTCGATCACGCCACGCTGTCCAAGCTTGGCGAAACCGGTGCGATGCTCGCTGACCATGCCCGCAAGGCTTGGGATCAGGCACTGTCACTTGGCGAAGCGCATGGCTATCGCAATGCGCAGGTGTCTGTTGTTGCCCCCACCGGCACCATCGGCCTTGTGATGGATTGCGACACCACCGGCATCGAGCCTGATTTCGCACTCGTGAAGTTCAAGAAGCTCGCTGGTGGCGGCTACTTCAAGATCATCAACCGTGCGGTGCCCGAGGCGCTGCGCATGTTGGGGTATCGTCCCTCCGAGATCGCCGAGATCGAAGCCTATGCCGTGGGTCATGCCTCACTGCGGCAGGCCCCGGGCGTCAACACGGCAACGCTGCGCGCCCGCGGCTTCACCGATGAGAAACTTGAGGTTCTCGAAAAGTCCCTTGCCGGGGCCTTCGATATCAAGTTCGTCTTCAACAAGTGGTCCCTGGGTGCGGACTTCCTGACGCAGACGCTAAAGGTGCCGGCCGAGAAGCTGGATGATCCGACATTCGAGCTGCTGCCGTTCCTTGGCTATTCGAAGGCCGAGGTTGAAGCTGCCAACGTGCACGTCTGTGGTGCGATGACGCTGGAAGGCGCACCGCATCTCAAGACCACGCATTATTCGGTGTTTGATTGCGCCAATCCGTGCGGCCGCACGGGCAAGCGCTTCCTGTCGGTGGAAAGCCACATCCGGATGCTTGCTGCTGCGCAGCCTTTCATCTCGGG
>CAIZGQ010000510.1 GCA_903932565.1 uncultured Hyphomicrobiales bacterium | reverse complement strand
TCAGCTGTTCCGTCGGCTGCACCTGCAGATCGACGCTCTGTATCAGCGGTTTCATGGGATAGGCTCCCCGGTGCAATGGAATTGGATGCGGCCATGCTGCGCATGGCTGCGGTCGGGCGATCATCCAAAACAAGATTGAGCAACTCGGGCCGGGCGTAATGCCCAACGGAGTCCATCATGCGTTTACGTTTCGTGATGAGCGCCATATCGAGATCGGCAATCAAGATGCCTTCGCCATCTGTGAGAGGCGGTGCCAGATGCACGCCCTCGGGCGAAACAATGGCCGTCATGCAGCCACCGCGCAGCGCCTTGCGGAATTTTTCATCCGGCGAAATGCGCGCGACCTGATCTTCGCGCAGGAAGCCGGTGGAGTTGATGACAAAGCACCCACTTTCCAAGGCATGATGTCGAATGGTGACTTCCATCTGGTCGCCAAAAATCTGGCCAACCATGGAGCCCGGAAACTGGCCAACATGAATCTCTTCATGCTGCGCCATGAGCGCATAGCGCGCGAGTGGATTGTAATGTTCCCAGCACGCGAGCGCACCAACCCGGCCGACGCGCGTCTCGACAACTTTGAGGCCAGCGCCATCGCCCTGTCCCCAAATCATGCGCTCGTGAAAGGTCGGCGTAATCTTGCGGCGCTTCAGAAGCAGGCTGCCATCAGCATCAAAAATAAGTTGCGCATTGTAGAGCGATCCATGATCGCGCTCGTTGACGCCAAGCACGACCACCAAGCCGCGACGCTTTGCGATGGCGGAGATCGCTTCAGTCACCGGGCCCGGCACGACAACAGCATTGTCGTAGAGGCGCAAATGCTCAGCCCCGGTCATGACCGGCGCATGAACGAATGAAAAGTAAGGGTACCAGGGCAAGAATGTTTCGGGAAAGGCGACAATCTGTGCGCCTTTGTCAGCAGCTTCATTCAGGGCTGCCAGCACGCGCGTCAGTGACCCCTCCAGACTGTCGAGGTCTGGCGCAATCTGGACGGCCGCAGCCCGGACAATCCGGGGCGTGGCGCTTGCTGACAACTGCGGCAGACCGTTGGGTGTGACGCTGGACATGGCGACCTCTTTTGAAAAGAGCGCCATCGGACAGAATGATTTCCGTCAGACGGCCTGATGCAGAGCTGATCGCAATCGCAGGCTCAGAGCGTCCAGGTATCAAGAATGAACGCGTTATCGCGGCGATGCAGCAGCACCAAATCGAGCACGTCCAGCGGGCTGATTGGGATGATGCCGGGAATAAGGGAGGGCTCGCCATGCCCGTACAGAGCCTGCAAGGCAAACCGGCAGGCGTAGACTTTTCCGCCTTCTTCCATGAACTTCACAATTTGATTGTTAAAGTTCTGCGCACCCGGAAAGGCTTCATCGCCAAGCTTGGGAAAGCCGCGCTGCACGCCAAGCGTGACGCCCGGACCATAAAGCAGGATGGATGTTTCAAAGCCTTTGCGCTTCAGGCGTGTGGCCTGCAGCAAGTTCACAAGGCCGATGGAGCCTTCAAACGCGACGGTATGAAAGGTGACAAGCGCCTTCTCACCGGGAAGCGCTTTGACATCCTCAAATTTCTTATCTTCGTAATCGACGAAAAAGTCGCCCTTCTGATGGGCTGGCTTCGTTACGGCGGGCATGTTTGATCCTCCGGTCTTGCGACGGGCAACCCCGAACATCTGGGGCCACTCCGCATGAGCAACACCCATGCCAAAGAATTGACTGCGGTAAGCAATTTCAATCTCCCTACAAAGCGCAGTCAATATTCCAGTCAAATTGAATGGACATTGCCTGCAGACGCATGATTGCGCAGCATAGCGTGCGTTAGAATTAAGCAGAAATGCCCGAATATAAGCGGCAAATTTGCTAGAGCACTTCTTTGAGCCAAACAAACGAGAGCGCACAATGTGATTTTTAAATGGCTGAAATTTGGCCTTGTGACGCGCTACAATATGCAGTCAATTTACCGGGCTGCGCGGAGCGATGACGGTTTCGGCAGCCTGCAAGGCGAACACTTTATGGCTGACTGGACGCCCGACCTCACCCGTAGCGACAAGCCGCGCTATCTCGCCATCGCAGAATTATTGGCTGACGATATCCGGTCAGGATTGCTCGCACCGGGAGATCGCTTGCCACCACAGCGCAAGCTTGCAGCGCAGCTTGGCGTCGATTTCACGACGGTTGCGCGTGGGTATGTGGAAGCGCAAAAGCGCGGCCTGGTTGAATCCAAAGTCGGGCAGGGGACTTTTGTGCTCAAGCCATCGCGTCGCGCCAAAGCGATCCTGCGTGCGCCACGCGTGGAGCCGGTGGATCTATCGATGAATCTGCCGCCAGAGCCGGATGATCCGGTTTTGATTGAGCGCATGCAGGACGGGCTTGCCGAAATTGGACGCGATCTGCTTTCGTTGTTGCGGTATCAGGGGTTTGGCGGATCGCAGGCGGATAAGGATGCCGCGTCCGCGTGGCTAAGTCGTCGCTCGCTTGTGCCCTCGCAGGAGCGGCTCTTTGTAACGCCCGGTGCGCATCCGGCACTTCTTGGTATTTTGACCATTCTTGCAAAGCCCGGCGATACAATTTTGTGCGAGGTGCTGACCTATCCTGGTGTGCGCTCGATTGCAGCGCAACTGGGTTTGCGACTCGTCGGTTTGCCCATGGATGGGGATGGTATCGACCCTGATGCGCTGGCGCAGGCTTGCGAGCGGCTGAAGCCAAAGGCGCTTTATCTCAACCCAACTTTGCAGAATCCGACGACGCTGACGATTCCAGAACAGCGGCGCGCGGCGATTGCCAGTGTTGCGCGGCGCTATGGTGTCCCCATCGTTGAAGACGATGCCTACGGTTTTATTCCGACGCGCAAAATTCCAGCATTCGCCGCGCTGGCGCCCGACATCACGTGGCATGTGGCGGGGCTCGCCAAATGCATCGGCGCGGGGTTGCGCTGTGCTTACGTGGTGGCCCCCGACAGCCGCTCGGCCTGGCCGTTTCAGGCAGCCCTGCGGGCATCCAACGTCATGGCTTCGCCGCTCACCGCCGCACTGGCGACGCGCTGGATCGAAGATGGCACGGCCGACATGATCCTGCGGTTTATCCGAACCGAGGCTGCGGCCCGGCAAATGCTCGCGACAGAAATTCTGCCGCCGGAGGGGCTGTACGCGGACCCCTTGAGTTTCAACCTCTGGCTTGGCTTGCCCAAGCCCTGGACGCGGTCGGCTTTCATTGGGCACATGCGCGCAACAGGCATCGGCATTGGCCTCGTGGCGTGTGACGCGTTCTGCACCGACGGCAATCCTGGTGAATTCGTGCGCGTTTGTCTGGGCGGGCCGACCAGCCGCGCGCAGGTGCGCACCGCGCTGGATTTTATGGCGCATGCCTTGGTGCAGCCGCCCGAATTGGCGTCAACGGTCCTGTAAGGGGCTCGTGCAGAACGATTATCGCTCGCCTTGCCAATTCGGATTGACGTGGATCATGGCAGCCTCGCGTCACCTGCTCGACAAGTGGTCACGCAACCGGGCTTGAAGGGGCTGACCATGTTGGACCAGACAAATCGAAATCTGATCTTTGTTTTCAGGATGCTGATGGCGTGGACGTTCATCTACGCAGCGTCGCATCAGGTGTTTGATCCACATTTCACAATTGTTGGATTTCTAAAGAGCACAAAGACATTTCACGATGTTTACGCGCCACTGACCAATCCATCCATCGCGCCGGTTCTGGGATTTTTGGTGGCGTATGGCCATCTCGCCATTGGCCTGTCATTGCTGTTTGGCTTGCTTGTGCGTGTCAGCAGCCTGTGCGGTATCGCCCTGCTGCTCACTTACTGGACGGCTCATATGGATTGGCCGTTTATTGAGAATACCAACAATTTTATTGTCGATTATCACATCGTCTACAGCGTGGTGATGGCCTACCTGTTCGTCAATCACGCAGGGCAGGTGTGGGGACTTGATGGTATCATCAAGAACTGGCCGTGGTTCGAGCGCCACCCGACTGCCAAGGCTCTTGTGGCGTAAGGATCAGTATGTGCAAAACAAAAAGACCACCGCGTTTGCGGTGATCTTTCCACGTCGAGACAAAATCGATTTTATTCAATGTTCAATCGGCGCCCGGCACGATACGCAGATCGCGGACAGCCCCATCGCCGAGTGCCTTGAGGGCTGACTGGTAAACCTCGCCGTCATGCACGGCGAGCGCGGCCTCAACCGAGTCAAATTCCATTACCACGGTCCGCTCCATCAGCCCGGCCTCATAGGCCTTCGCCGGGAGCCCGCGCGCAAGCGTCTTGGCACCGCCTGCCGTGAGCGCTGGCAACGCAATCGCGGCATAGGCGGCGAGCTTGGCCGGATCGGAGATCGAGTGGTAAAATGAAATCCAATAAGCCTTGGCCATGATACGTCTCCTCGGGTGTTGTTTGCTTGGTGAAACCTCTTACCATCGGGCCCGCGATTGCGTCCATTGGCACCCTGGGTTTGGCGTGAATAGCGTGGGTGCCCCGCTTCCGTCCGCCCGTGCCGCAGGATAAACCTTGGGGCATGTCTT
>CAIZGQ010000509.1 GCA_903932565.1 uncultured Hyphomicrobiales bacterium | reverse complement strand
TCAACAAGGATCTGCTCGACATCCGTATTGCAGCGAACCATGCCGCCCTGCCCCTCGATCAGGCCGACGAGTCCGCTGACGAGTTTGCCGGTGCCGCCCATGGCGAAATGTACGCCCCACTGTTTTTCCAAAAACGCAATCAGGCAGTAAATGGCAGACGCGCGGAATGGACTTCCGCCAATCAACAAGGGGTGAAAGCTGAAAATCGTGCGCAGCCGCTCGTCCTTGAAGAAGCGCGACACGAGGCCGTAGACAGAGCGATAGCCCTGCAGGCGCACGAGATCGCCTGCGATCTTCAACATGTCCATGGGGGTGCGAAACGGCTCATCGCCAAGGCGCTCAAAACCGACGCGATAGATTGCCTCGCTCTCGCGCATGAAGTCGAGATAGCCCTGCACATCGGCCTTGTTGAAGCGGCCGACTTCCAGTTTCATCTGCTCGATATCGCCGGTGTAGTGGAAAACCGAACCATCGTGAAAGCGGATTTCATAGAAGGGAGTCGTGGGCCGCAGTTCGACATCATCCGACATGCGCTTGCCGCACATCTGCCAGAGCTCTTCGAACAGAAACGGCGCCGTGACGATTGTCGGGCCAGCGTCGAAGGTGAAGCCATCCTGCTTATGAACATAAGCACGGCCGCCGGGCGCTTCGAGTTTTTCCAGAACCGTGACCCTGTACCCGCGTGCGCCGAGACGGACCGCCGCGGCCAACCCGCCGAATCCACTGCCGATCACCACCGCATGGGGCTGGGGACGTGACAGGGTTCCGGCATTGGGAAGGCGATCAAGTGTCAACATAAAATGACAATAACAGTGTCAACCAAAATGTCGCAAGACCTTTTACGAGATACCCAGCGCTATGTCAGGAAATCCGCCGCAATTTTACCTTCAAGCCACAGATTGCACGTCGAGCTTGGCGGCGAGCTTCAGGATCAGGTCGGCGACAAGCTCGGGCTGCTCCTCATGCGCCAGATGGCCGAGGGCGCGCAGCAGTGTCACTTCAGCATTCGGCAGCCTTGCGGCAACTGTCTTGGCGGCCTCCGGCGGCACGGCGCGGTCATAGCTTGCGGACACCAGCGCAACCGGAATGGTCAGCTTGGCAAGGTCGCGGACCAACGGTTCCAGATCCCAATTCGCCATCATGCCCAACGCACCAGCCACATGGGCCGCGTTGCCAAACAGCCGCGCGTAGAGCTTGACCCCCAGCGCATCGATCTTCGAGCCGGTGCCTTCCAGCAATCGCCGCGCGGCAGGCTCATCCGCCGACCACGCAAACAAGCGCGGGGCGAATGGATTGAGGAACAGCAGCTTTGCCATGGGTGGAAACAAATGCCCGGCCCAACCCTCAAACGGCAGAAACGCCCCGTTCAGGCTGACGAGAAGCTTTGGGGTCGGCGCTCCGATTGCCGCCTGATCAATCACCATCCGCGCCAAAACCGCCGCCCCGGCCGAATGGCCGACGACGATTGTCGGGGTGACGTTCAAATGGGTCAGCAGCGCCTGCAGGGCACGCGCCATACCGGGCAGCGAGAGCTGGCCTCGTGGCAGGGGATCACTGAAACCATGCCCAGGCAGATCGACAGACAGAACGGTGTGATCGCGCGAAAGCTCCGGTGCAACATCGCGCCAGGAATGGGTGGCGGCCCCCGTCCCATGCAGCAACAGGATGACCGGCTTGCCGTCCGCCAGTGGCGCACCAAAACGCTGGAGGTGCCAGCGCAAATCGCCGACCTCGACAAAGCGGCTGGCATCGCGATGCGGCCAGTCGCGGCCGTCATGGGCAAAGCTCAGGCGATCTTT
>CAIZGQ010000508.1 GCA_903932565.1 uncultured Hyphomicrobiales bacterium | reverse complement strand
GTCCAGTCCGTCAAGATTGCTGTGCGGAACAGGCTTGGTAAATCCAGCCGTGTTGACGAGGATATCGCAACGCCCGTAGCGCGCGACAACGGCATCACGCAGCGCAATCAGGGAGGCGGTGTCCACCACGTCAGCGGGGGCCGCCATGTGGTTGGTCCCCGCAAAGCTTTCCAGCAAAAGCTGAGCCGCAGCCGCGCGCTCGGCATCGGGCCGGTGCGTGATGACCACATGGGCACCCGCGTCAGCAAACATCTTTGCTGTCGCCTTGCCGATTCCACCAGCGCCGCCAACGATGACAGCAACTTTGTCTTTCACCGATTTTCCGGCGCTCGTCTGGGACGACATCTAAGTTTGACCTCTTTTAAAATGCGCGGCTCGTGCCCGCGACTTATGGCCCACGCGTTGCGGACAGCGCCGGATGGTGCTGCACTTATTTGATCGGCGGCTGGGGCAGTTGCGCGGTGCCTGGCTCCATCACGAGGCGATAGTCCAACGTGAACCAGGGACCTGTGACGTCCTCCGCCGGGGCCTTGCCGCTTTCGTGTTTCTGGAAGTTGCCGACCAGCGCACGGGTTACGCCAAAGACGACGTCTGAATTCAGATATTCGTCATCGTCGACGAACACCTGCGTGATGAGCGTCTTGAAGCCTTCCTTGTAGCAAAGGAAATGCAGATGCGCCGGGCGGAAGGGGTGACGGTTCTGCTCGCGCAGAATGTCGCCGGTCACCGCATGGGTCGGCACGGGGTAGCCCGCTGGGCGGGTTGAGCGAAACCAGAAGCGCCCTTCAGCATCCGTATGAAACTTGCCACGCAGGTTCATGTCTGCCTGCTCGGGATCCTGATTTTCATAGAGGCCAACCGGCGACGAATGCCACACGTCGACTTCCACATTGGGGATCGGCTTGCCGGCCTGGTCCACAATCACGAGATTGGCGAACAGCGGTGCGCCGTCGGTCTTTGAGCGGACGATGGTATCGCCATTTTTGGTGGGCGGTGAATTCATGCGCCAGAAGGGACCAAGCAGGGCCGCCGCTGTTTCCGTTGCGCCACCCATGCCGTTGTTCATCAGGCAGACGAGGGTCGAAAACCCGATCGAGTCGCCAAAAAGCACAGCTTCATTGTGGGAATCGTTGGTCGCTTGCCCAATACGGTTGAGCATATCGAGGCCGACTTCATACTCTTTCTCCGTCAGGCGAACCTCACGGGCGAACGCGTGCATGTGTCGAACGAAGGCACTGGCGATCTGCAGCAGGCGGGGATCTTTGCCCCCGGACATGGCCTTCAGCACTGCCGGTGTAACTTCGTCTTCGTTCTCGATGATCAAGCTGTCCTCCCAAAGGCTCTGAAGGCCTTGTTTTTCAAATGACTTGCGCGCCACGCCAAAGCGGTGTCGCGATCGGCATTCGCACCATTTGTTGATGCAATCATCCAATATCTACAGGATCACGCTTCATGGGTCGAGGGGCCAAACCAAGCCGCGCTTTTACCCAGGTGAAGGCCCCGCTTTGCTCCATTCTGGATGCGTGACGACCACCATAAACAGGCGGCGTCCATTTGTGGTGATCTGTGAAGCTGGTTAAATTTGAGTATCAATTTCAACTCATTAGGTGGGGTTCTTTTCACGTCATTTTCAGGCGGACGAGGCCAAATGAGCTAGCGACGGCCGAACGCGGAGCCTCCTGAGCTTAGGCGGCACATCACCGGTCTCCCTCTGGGGAATGTGCCGAAAGCCCCAAGTGACCCAAGTAACGGAAGGGACCCAGCGCCCCGCGCGCCGCTAATAAGGGAGGTAGAAGAATTTATGACCAAGAATCTTCTAAAGTGTTTCCTGCTCAGCAAAAGCTCCAGCTTTTTTAACGAATATCGGTCAAGTTAAAGTGAGACTGACGTAGGGACAACCGGCTTCGGGGCTTCATGGATTCCGCCTTTGATCACGTAACTCTGAAAAAGGGCACGTTGCTGTTCGCTGAAGGCGATCCTGGCACCAGCGCTTACCTTATTCGGTCTGGCCGCATCGAAATCTTCGTCATGCGCAACGGGCAGGCGGCCGTGCTCGCCAACCGTACGACAGGCGAAATTGTGGGCGAGATGGCGATCATCGATCAGCGCCCGCGCTCGGCCCATGCCCGCACCGCGACCGATTGCGACCTCGTCCTCATCAAGGCAGATCAGATTGCCAACCGCATCAAGCAGGCCGACCCGATCCTGCAGATGTACCTCAATGTGGTCTTGAGCCGGTATCGCGAGACGATTGCCAAGCTTGGCAATGCCAACGGCAGCACGAGCTTGGAAGCGGCGCCACGGATCGAGCGGTTTGACACCGCCATCGGCACTCTGTCTGTGGAAAGCGATCTGCGGCGTGCCATCCGAAGTCGCGAGCTGGAATTGTACTTTCAGCCCATCGTCAATTTGCAGTCTGGCCGCCTGTGCGGCTTCGAGAGCCTGCTGCGCTGGAACCATCCTGTGCGCGGGCTCATCCCGCCGGATGATTTCATCCCGATTGCGGAAGCCAGCGGGCTCATCGTTGATATTACGTCGCGGTGCTTTGAAGAAATCGGCAGGACCTTTCCCGAGATCATGCTGGCCGCGCTCCGCAACATCAAATCGGTCGATATGCTGTTCCTGACCGTGAATATCTCCGGCCATGATCTTGCCAGCGATTCCTTCCTGCATTCCCTGCGTTCCATGCTGTCGACGTCCGGCATTTCAGCCTCTGACATCAAGCTTGAGATCACAGAAAGTGTGCTGTTGAACGACCCGAAGAAGGCGGCTGATACACTCAAAGCCTGTCGCGAAATGGGCGTGGGTATTGCAATTGATGATTTTGGCACCGGCTATTCCTCGCTGAGCCAGCTTGGAACGCTGCCGATGACGTCCATCAAGATCGACCAGAGCTTTGTGCGCTCTATGCGCAACAATCCTACGAGCCGCCGGATCATCGATATGATCCTGCGACTGGCAGAGGAGATGGAGGTCTCGGTTGTGGCTGAGGGCATCGAATATGTGGAGGAAGAAGCCATCCTCACAAAGCTCGGATGCGAGTACGGGCAGGGCTTTTATTTCGGCAAGCCATTGCCGTTGCACCAGACGCTCGATGTCTGTCGAAACTGGGTGGCGCGCGGCCATCTTGACCAGCCGGCAACGCCTCGTATTGCGCGCGCCATTTGAGTAGCCTGGCCTTGGCCTTCGGTGGCAGCCAAACGCCCGTCACGCGGCTTCACGTGTCATCCGGCTTTGGATTGAGCGTGTCATTCAATTTCTGCAGGCTCACGGTCGCATCCTGACCTCGGCGCTCCTGTTTGTTGCGCTCAAAAATCATATGCGCGTGCATCAGGCCTTCCAGCGACGTTTTGCTGGGATATCGGGCTTCAAGTGCGTCATGGATGAGTGCGACGCACCGATTGAGTGTCTCGCGCACCCAGATCTCGTACGGATCACAAAATTCCTTCGGGTCGTTTGAGGCGAGTGCGGACAGCCATGCCGCCTCGCTGGTAAAATAAGATCGTGCGCGTTCCGGATTGCACTTGGCCCAACGCACACAGGCGCTGAACGCGCGCGTCACGAGCACATCCCGAATGGCACTCTCTGCGGCGGCCTTGAGATCCGTGGGTTGTGTGAACAAGAGATCCATCAGTTCACGCACAATGCTGCCGGCATATTCGTCGACGACGAGTGAGCGTGAACATTCGAGCGCACCTGGGATGATGTCTTCGAACGCGGCAATGAGTGCCTTCCACTCGTTGGTCGTCATGGGCCACTCTCGCTCGAGTTGGGGCTCCGTGGGTTTGCTCTCTCGCAAATTGGAGCCTGCAATTTGCATTAGCCATTTTCGAAACGTTCGTAAAATTCAAAGTTTACAGAGTGCTTCACAGCGACGTCGTGGTGCTGCTTTAACGCTGCTCGTGGAAAAGCAAAGCCGTGCTCGCGCCGCGGATGAGCGCAAGCTCAACTTTACAACCGGCATCTGATGCCGTCTGATCAAAGCCCGGTCACCGGCGCTCAGGTATCTGGGTGGTCCCGCACGACCTGATGATGAGCTTGCACGCCGGGCTTGAAACCGGTGTAAGCAGTCGTCATGCAAGGATGGACGTCATGATTCCGCAAAGCTCCGATGACCACGTTCATGCGCACCATGACGATCATGACCACGATCACCACGCAGATCATGATCATGCGCATGGACATCATGTCCAACACAGTCATGTGGAACACAGTCATGATCATCATCACGGTGGGCACCATCACGCCCCGGCAAGTTTTGGCTTGGCGTTCGCGCTTGGGATTTTGCTGAACAGCTGCTTTGTTATCGCGGAGCTCGTTTTTGGAATTCTGAGCAATTCGGTGGCACTTCTTGCGGATGCAGGGCACAATCTGGGCGACGTGCTGGGCCTGTCGGTTGCATGGTTTGCCAGCGTGCTTGTGCGGCGTGCGCCGTCGGCACGCTACACATACGGATTGCGCGGCTCTTCTATCCTGGCGGCTTTGTTCAATGCGGTGTTTTTACTGCTGACCATTGGCGCGATTTCGTGGGAGGCCATCCAGCGGCTGGGATCGCCGGAGCCGGTTGCTGGCAAGACGATCATGATTGTCGCGGCTGTGGGTATCGTTATCAATGGTCTGACAGCATGGCTGTTTGCAGCAGGCGCCAAGGGCGACATCAATTTGCGCGGCGCATTTCTTCACATGGCGTCGGATGCGCTGGTGTCAGTCGGCGTGGTGGTCGCCGGGCTCGTCATTCTGTTGACGGGTTGGCTGTGGCTTGATCCGATCGTCAGCCTCGTGATCAACGCGATCATCATCTGGGGAACGTGGAGTCTGCTGCGCGAATCCTTCGGCATGTCCATGGCAGCGGTGCCCGCGCAGATTGATCCCATAGCTGTGCGATCCTTCATTCTCGGACATGCTGGCGTGACATCGCTGCATGATCTTCACATTTGGCCGATGAGCACGACGGAGATTGCTTTGACGTGCCATGTCGTCATGGCGGCCGGACATCCAGGGGACACATTTCTGCACGCTCTTGCAGAGGATTTGTCGGACCGTTTCAAGATCAATCACACAACGCTGCAGATCGAAGTTGATCCGCATCTGGCCTGCGTCCTGGCACCCGACCACGTGGTGTGATGGCAAATTCCCGCTGCTCAGCAGTTTGCGCGGATGACGCGATGCATCATGATGTCAGCAAGGTAAATTGCCCTCAAGTATCTGCGTAAATTTACTCAAGTATTCTGCAAATTCACGCGAGAAAATGTGCTTTACTTTGATCTGGATCATCCTGCCTAAATGGTGGGATGAAACTTCGAATTCGCTTCAATGCGTCCAAGCGCAGCTCTGCCACTTATGCGCTCTTGCCCTGGGTCAGGCGCGTCGCCATAATTGCGCTTGCGATCATCACTTTTTTCGTTTTACCCGCCTCTGCCGGGTTTTTCGACTGGCCACATAGTCGGCGACCGTCGCGGTCGGCACATCCGCGCATCGTTGTCCCGCTTCCGCCAACACGCCCGGCAGACCTGCCCGCAGTGCAGCCGCCCGCGCAACCACCAGCATCAGCCACGGTGCCGCTGAGTGTGGCGCCGCAAACGACGCCGCAAACAAAATCGGCTGTGCCAAATGCTGCATCGCCAGCGGTTGCGCCGCTCCCAAATCAACCGCCACCGACGGTATCGGCCCCAGCGCTCGCACCTGCACCAACGCCCACACCCGGTGAGGCTGCAGTCCCGCCCAATGCCAGCGGGCCGACGTGCCTTGCCAAACTCATTGAAGGCGGCATGCGAGCCGAGGTTGCGCAGACGCCCGCCGCCAGCAATTCCGCTTGCGCCATCGCTGCGCCAGTCCGGTTAAGCGCATGGGTCTCCGGCAAAGGGCAGACAATCCTGTTCCCGGATCAGCCCATTGTGGAGTGCGAATTTGCTCTTGTGCTTTCGGATTACACGCGCGTCCTGATTGCGCCGTTGGGGGCCGCCTCGATGGGGGCGGCCGTGACATCCATCCACACGGGTCCAGGGTTTGAATGCCGCGGACGCAACCACGCATCAGGCGGCAAGATCAGCGCGCATGGAAAAGGGCTTGCGGTCGATATCACCAGCATCGAGTTTGCCAATAAGCGGCAGGTCCGCATCGATCATCAAAACGACGCAGACGAGATCGCTTTTTTCCACGCAGTCCGGCGTGCGGCCTGTGGCTGGTTTTCCACCGTCCTGGGGCCCGGCGCTGACGCATATCACGATGACAATCTTCATCTTGATATCGAGATGCATGGCAGCAGCAGCAGCTACCGCATTTGTCAGTGAGGATGACGTTTCAGTTCAAGTTTCACCGATGGTGCCCGGGGGCGGGATCGAACCACCGACACTGCGATTTTCAGTCGCATGCTCGGGTGAAAGTCCAGCAACAAAACCTGGACATGAGGCTCCTTGGATCAAAGGTATGTAATGACATTGTCATTGCAATGCTCTATGAATGTATCAAGGAGAGAGATTATGCCCGTACCAGCTCGCGACACGCTCAACATGCGCGTCAAGCCTGAAGATCGCAGTTTATTCGATTGGGCTGCAAAGGCCCAAGGTAAGACGCGAACAGATTTCATTTTGGAGGCGGCACGCCGCGCGGCGGAGGAAGCAATACTTGATCGCTCGCTTGTACAGGTGAGCGCCGAGGCCTATGACGAATTTATTTTGCGTCTGGATTCATTCCCCAGGCAGAATGGGTCCTTGAAGAAGACGCTACAAACAAAGGCTCCTTGGGAATGAGGCTATCGGAGCCTGTGCCTCTGCTCGCGGAGCATGACACGGCTTTGTTCTCCTGCGGCCATGCAAGCCTTGACGATTGGCTGAAACGGCGCGCGCTTGCGAACCAAAAGTCCGGAGCATCACGAACCTTTGTGGTGATCGAAGACAATCGCGTCATCGCCTATTACGCTCTCGCCTCGGGTGCGTTGATCTCCACACTTTCGACTGGCAAACTCAAGCGCAACATGCCGGATCCGATCCCGATGGCGATCCTTGGACGCTTGGCGATTCATATCGATTTTCAGGGCAGTGGTCTTGGACGCGCGCTGTTTCGGGATGCCGTTTTGCGCGTTTTGTCTGCGGCTGACGCCATAGGCATCCGTGGCCTACTGGTCCACGCCATTTCTGACGAAGCAGCAGCGTTTTATCGGGCGCTTGGTATGGAGGCATCAGCATCCGAGCCGCGAACCATGATGATCACGCTCGCCGAGTTGCAGGCAGCGCTATAATTGGTCGCGCGAATGCCTTATTTATTGTCTGATGGTGCCGAACGAACGGCAACAAACGCGGAAAATACCTTTGTTTGTAAAGGTAGGCAGCTGCGCCGAATTCCGAGGTGAGTTTTAAATCCGTCTTCGACCGCAAACAATTTGCGCTCAGCCGATTGCGGATATGAACGAGTGGCCGACTTTTTGGAACAAATTTTCCTGTGGTGCCCGGGGGCGGGATCGAACCACCGACACTGCGATTTTCAGTCGCATGCTCTACCAACTGAGCTACCCGGGCAATGCGCACCGGAGCGTGTCCGACGGCGAATGGCCGGGTTATAGGGAGGCCAAAGCGGCTTGTCCAGCGTCCACTTTGACGGTCCTGTGAATGACCGCCGTGCGCGGCGAACCTGTCAGGCAAGGCGTGTGCAGCAGGGCAGGGTGCAGGCGTCCGCGGCGCATCCGCCCCGTCCCTCAGATCACGTAATTGTCCTGCGTCGACGGGCCTTCTGCCAGCATATCGGCCTTCACCTCTGTTGCGAGCTCCGCCAATGTGGGGCTGGCGCGGTGGCG
>CAIZGQ010000507.1 GCA_903932565.1 uncultured Hyphomicrobiales bacterium | reverse complement strand
TGATCGCCGCCATGAAGACCTTCACCGAGATCGTCGCACCCCGCGCCGGCACGGTCACAGCGCTCTTTGTCGACGATGGTCAGCCGATCGAATATGGCCAGCCCCTGCTCGTGATCGAGTGATCATTCATCGCCCGACCCCGCGCATTTGCGCAGGGGTCGCGCTGCAGCCCCGTCCTCTCACGCAGAGTTGACGGGCAACCTGCTGCCAACGCCCGGAGGGGCCCCGATGTTCGATAAGATCCTCATAGCCAATCGAGGCGAGATTGCCCTGCGCATCCTGCGGGCCGCCAAAGAGCTCGGCATTGCAACCGTTGCTGTGCATTCCACGGCTGATGCCGACGCCATGCATGTGAAGCTTGCGGACGAGTCCGTCTGCATCGGCCCGCCCGCGGCGCGCGACAGCTATCTCAACATTCCTGCCCTGCTCGCGGCCTGCGAAATCACCGGGGCGGACGCCATCCATCCGGGCTACGGTTTTCTGTCCGAGAACGCGAAGTTTGCCGAAATCTGCGGCCATCACAACATCACGTTCATTGGCCCCAAGCCCGAACACATCCGCATCATGGGTGACAAGATCGAGGCCAAGCGGACTGCCAAGCGCCTTGGCATTCCCTGCGTGCCCGGCTCCGAAGGCGGGATCACAGATGATGTCGAAGCGCAGCGCGTCGCCCACGAGATCGGCTTTCCAGTTCTGGTGAAGGCGGCCGCAGGTGGTGGTGGTCGCGGCATGAAGGTCGCGCGCACATCGGCGGATCTGTCCGACGCCTTGTCGTCCGCACGACAGGAAGCCAAGGCGGCCTTTGGCGACGATGCCGTCTATCTCGAAAAGTACCTTGAAAAGCCGCGTCATATTGAAATTCAGGTGCTGGGCGATGGCAAGGGCAACGCCATTCATCTGGGCGAGCGCGACTGCTCGCTGCAGCGCCGCCACCAGAAGGTCTGGGAAGAAGGCCCCTCGCCCGCGCTGAACGATGCGCAGCGCGTGGAAATTGGCGAGACCTGCGCCAAGGCGATGCGCGAGCTGTCCTATCTGGGTGCCGGCACCGTCGAGTTTCTCTACGAAGACGGGCGGTTTTATTTCATTGAAATGAACACTCGCATTCAGGTCGAGCATCCCGTGACCGAGATGATCACCGGCATCGACTTGCTGAACGAGCAGATCCGCATCGCGGCCGGGGCGACGCTGGAAATCAAGCAGGAGGACATTGTTCTCTCCGGCCACGCCATCGAATGCCGGATCAATGCCGAACACCCCTCGACATTCCGACCCTCGCCCGGGCGCATCACCTATTACCATCCCCCGGGTGGGCTGGGTGTGCGCGTCGAATCCGCTGTCTATCAGGGCTATGTGATCCCGCCGCATTACGATTCGCTGGTCGGCAAGCTGATTGTTCATGGCCGCACCCGCAACGAAGCCCTCATGCGCCTGCGCCGGACGCTGGACGAGTTCATTGTGGACGGCATCGACACGACGCTGCCGCTGTTTCGCACGCTGGTGCGCAACGCCGATATCCAGAACGGCGCATACGACATTCACTGGCTGGAGCAGTTTCTCGCCGCCGGCGGCATGGACCATCTGGAGCCGTGATGGAACCCTTCTCCCCTGGGAGAAGGTGCCTTGCAACGCGAGGCGGATGAGGGTTTCCTTCCGCCTACCCTCACCCGGCGAGGAACGCGCCACCCTCTCCAACACAAGTCCGGTATACCGGACTTGTGCACGCAAGATGCCGAACCCCGGCTAGAGCCG
>CAIZGQ010000506.1 GCA_903932565.1 uncultured Hyphomicrobiales bacterium | reverse complement strand
CGCCGGAGCGGCGTCAGGCTGGCATTCTGCTGGGCGCGGGGGCTGCGGTTGGACTGCGGGTGATTTTTACGGCGATGGTGGTCACGCTGCTCGCCCTACCGTGGCTGAAGCTTGGTGGTGGCATTTTGCTGCTGGGTATCGCCATCAATCTGGTGAAAGATGACAGCGACGAACACGATGTGGCGGCTGCGCCGACAATCTGGGGTGCCGTCCGTGTCATTGCCATCGCTGACCTCGTGATGTCGCTCGACAACGTCATCGCCATTGCCGCCGCAGCCAAGGGCTCCTACGGGCTGATCATTTTTGGCTTGCTCATCTCCGTGCCGCTGATCGTGTTTGGCGCGAGCATCGTGATGGCAGGTCTGACCCGCTATCCGGCACTTGTTTGGGTTGGTGCGGCTTTGTTGGGATTTGTGGCGGGCGAACTCATTGCAGGTGACCCGATCCTGCACGACACCGTCGCACCCTTGGGCAGCAGGGCCGAAATTATTGTCGGCGGGGTGGCGGCAGCGCTGGTGGTGGCGGTCGCGTATCTGCTGCGTTTGCGCCGGGCTGCCATGACCCAGACCTAGCGGCCCGATGCCGGGTTAGTTCGGCGCGCGCAGCGGCGGCAGAATGCCCACGTGGGGCGGTGCTGGTATATCCACGCAATCGTGCCGCCCGGCCGCAAAGCAGCGCTCCAGCTCCTGCTGATGCTCGAAGGCGAGCATTGTCCAACTTAGCGCAAGGGCAAGCACGAGGAGAAATGCAGCTGCAATGAGATTGACGTGGTGAAGATGCGCGTAGGTTTCGCGCTCCGCCTCGTCGTCGGCTTGACTTGGGAGCTTGCGATAGGAGTTTGCGCTGGCTGTCACAGAAACCTCCCTTTCAGAAGCATGTCTTGAAGCATGTCTTGGCTCGCAGCGGCCAATTCAAAGCACCACCGGTCTCCGATCATGCCGTGTGCGCAAAATTAAGCAATCGTGAGTTTCGATGCCATGAATGTGCGCTCACATACCAAGGTCAGACGTCAACGCCTGCCCTTTGTTTTTCAAGCTCACGCTGACTTGGTAGCGGACGGCTTTTTCGCAGTGGACTTCTTGGCCGCTGTCTTCTTTTTCACCGCAGTCTTCTTCACTGCGGTTTTCCGCGCAACGCCGCCGCTGAACGGTACTGCATCCGAATCGCTGACGACGGGCTTGGCCTTGGAGGCGGTGGCACTTTTGCCAGCTGTCTTTTTGGCCGCTGTTTTCTTGGCAGCAGACTTCTTCGCGGGTGCTTTCTTCGCGCCGCCTTTTTTGCGCGTCAGCTTCTTGTCGGGGCCGCCCTTGTCATCGATGAAGCGGATTGCGTCGTCCAGTGTCACCTCGTCGGGAGACATGTCCTTGGGGATCGTCGCGTTCACCTTGCCGTGGTTCACATAAGCGCCATAGCGCCCGTCGCGCACGGTGATTGTGCCGCCTTCGGGATGCTCGCCAATCACACGCCCGCCGCCCGACGGCGCGCCCGAGCCCTTGGCTTTCAGCACGTCAATCGCGGCTGCCAAGGTCAGCTCATCGGTGTTTGTGCCCTTGGGAAGCGTCGCGTTGACCTTGCCCCAGTTCACGTAAGGCCCAAAGCGTCCGGCCTTGACGCTGACAGCGCCACCTTCGGGATGATCACCCAGCGTGCGCCCGGGAGCAGCGCCAAAGCGCCCACGCGGGTTCCCGCCACCCTGTTCCTTAGTGATGATGAGATCGATGGCGCGGTTGCCACCCACCAGCAGAATGTCCTCATCCGGCCCGAGGTTCGCGTAGGTCTTGCCGTGCTGCACGTAAGCGCCGTAGCGGCCAAGACCAGCCAAAATGGGCTCGCCGGAGTCCGGATGACGCGCCACTTCGCGCGGCAGCGAGAGCAGCGCAATCGCCTGCTCGAGCGTGATGTCGGCGGCTGACAGAGTTTTGGGCAACGACGAGCGCTTGGGCTTTTCGCCCGCCCCCAATTGCACATAGGCCCCAAAACGCCCGTCGCGCAGCGTGATTTCCTCACCCGATGCCGGATCAATGCCCAGCACATTGTTGCCGATGCGCTCGCCCGCCTTGCTGTCGTTTTCGCCCTTGGCGGATTCCGCCAGCGTGCGGGTGAACTTGCACTCCGGGTAATTCGAGCAGCCGATAAACGCGCCGAACTTGCCGAGCTTCAGCGACAATTGCCCGGCACCACAAGACGGGCAGCCGCGCGGATCGCCTCCCTCAGCCTTCGCCGGGAAGATGTGCGGGCCAAGCAATTCGTTCAGCGCGTCGAGCACTTGCGTCGTGCGCAGGTCCTTGGTGGCAGCGATGGCTTCGGTAAAATCGCGCCAGAAATCCCGCAGCACAGACTTGTATTCGATCTCGTGGTTGGAGACCTGATCGAGTTTTTCCTCGAGCCCGGCGGTGAAATCAAACTCCACGTAGCGCGGGAAAAAGGACTCCAGGAACGCGACAACCAGACGGCCCTTGTCCTCTGGAACAAGGCGTTTCTTGTCGATCTTCACATAATCGCGCTCGCGCAGCACAGCGAGCGTCGAGGCATAGGTAGAGGGTCGGCCAATGCCAAGTTCTTCCATCCGCTTCACCAAGGTCGCTTCCGTGAAGCGTGGTGGCGGCTCGGTGAAATGCTGCACGGCCTCGATGCGATCGCGGCTCAGCGCATCACCCGTATTCATGGGCGGCAGGCGGCTTGATTCCTCGTCGTCATCATCATCCTTGCCCTCCTGATAGAGAGCGAGAAAACCATCAAAGCGCACGACCTGGCCGGTGGCACGCAGATCGAGTTTTTTGTAAGCGACGCCCGATGCCGCCACATCCGCGATGATGTCTACGGTGGTGCGCTCAAGTTCTGCCGATTCCATCTGGCTCGCGACCGTGCGCGTCCAGATCAATTCATAAAGCTTGGCCTGATCGCCTTCGAGCAAGCGCGACACGCGCTTGGGCAAGCGCATCAAATCGGTCGGGCGGATCGCCTCATGTGCTTCCTGCGCATTCTTGGCTTTGGCCGTGTAGCGACGCGGCACGGCGGGCACATAGCGGTCGCCATATTCCTGCGCGATCACGCGGCGCGCACCGGAAATGGCCTCAGGTGCCATGTCGGTGCCATCGGTTCGCATATAGGTAATAAGACCAACGGTCTCGCCGTCGATTTCAATTCCCTCATACAGACGCTGGGCGATCTGCATGGTGCGGGCTGGTGCGAGGCCAAGCTTGCGCGACGCTTCCTGCTGCAGGGTTGATGTCGTGAACGGCGCATAGGGGTGGCGCTTGGCAGGCTTTGATTCAACCGAGGCAACGGAGAATTTCGCCTGTTCGAGCGCGGTCTTGAAGGCGCTGGCGTCATCGCCCGTGCCGATATCAAGCCGCGTGATGCGCTTGCCATCGGCACCCACGAGACGCGCAACAAACGGCGTATCAGCCTTGGTTTTCAGAAAAGCTGCCAGCGACCAATATTCGCGGCGGACGAACTTTTCGATTTCGAGTTCGCGGTCGCAGACCAGTCGCAGGGACACCGACTGCACGCGTCCGGCCGAGCGGGCGCCTGGCAATTTCCGCCACAAAACCGGGGACAAGTTGAAGCCGACGAGATAAT
>CAIZGQ010000505.1 GCA_903932565.1 uncultured Hyphomicrobiales bacterium | reverse complement strand
GTCGTGCAGATTTCCGACTCGATGCCTTCCAGCGACTGCATCAGACGGATCGTGTCGCGCTTGGGACGATCAATCGCATAGTCGAGACCGGACCGCAGCAGCGGCTGATAGGCAAGGCTCCAGCGCGCGTTCGTGTCGTGATCCTGCACATAAAAGAACGGCCCCCGCACCTGCAGCCCGTCCATCGGGCGGCGGGTGAGATCAATGGCACCAGCGCCGCGCGCCACACCATGCAGGCGCGTAAATCCGCGACCATCGGGTGACATGTCGATGCCGATGAGCCCGTTCGACAAGCGAAAGCGCTGCTCGCGTGCGGTGAAACAAGCCGGCATGTGCGCGGGGATCAGCGAAGCCGGGCGCTTGTCGCGCAAATAACGCGCAATGATCAGCGCCAGCAGCAGCGCCATCACCGCGAAAGCCATATAGGCCCCAACCAGCGAATAGATTGGGCCCGACATCGCCAGATGCTGCAGGTTGATGCGCTCTGCCGTGCCCCAGGCCGTGTCCCAATCCGCGCCGCGCGGAATGTAGAATGGAATGAGCAAGGGAGCCCATGTGGCAAAGCGACGAATGCCCTCGGGCACAAAACGCGTTTTCGCCGCGTGACCGACAAAACGGGCCGCCGCTTCATCGCCCTTGTCCCCACCAACGAACGACAGATTGACGAGGGTCGCGACGCGCAGGCCCATGTGATCGAGCCAGATGATCACACGCAGCCAGTCGTAAGCCAGCACGCCGGTGAACAGCGAAAGGCTCCACGTATTGAAGCTGCTCTGCGGAATCGCAAAGCTTGCAATCGATGCTGCAACCGTGCGGACAGCGCCGTCCTGGTTGTACCATTCCGGCTCCGATGACATGCGCAAGAATGAATAGATGACGGGGGCCATCCAGAGACCCCAGCGCAGAACACGGATAGTCTGCTCGACGAGGCCTTCAAGACCTTTGGCGGAAAAAAGGCCCTTCACAGGCTTGAGACTGCGCTGCACGAGAGCCGACAGCAGGAAATAATTGACCCCAAACAACGGCGCAGCAATCGCCCAATTGATCACACCCGAAACAGATTCGAGGTAGAACAGCTTCACGCCGCCAGCAACGACGCCCAGATCCATCATCGCCCATTTGCTGAACAGCGCGTAGATCACATAACGCATGCTGCCACGGCCAGCTCTCGCATAATCGAGATCGACATAGGCCCAGAACTTCGCGGTCACCACACCAACCTGATTGGCATCGAAATACCAGCCGAGCGCGCCTGCGACCACGCCACCCAGGGGAATTGCGAGCGCATAAACACGCCACGTTTGCAGCTTGCGGCGCGGCCCGGTCAGGACAGCTGCGCAATCACTGATAAAATCGACGCCAGCATAGGCCAGCGCCCCAATCGCGAACATGACGAGAAACCGAACTTCTCCCGATGCGTGGCGCAAATCTCCCGATAGCGCATAGCTGACGCCAAGACCCACCACGAGGCCGCGCAACATGTTCTGCGGCTTGCGGTAGGCGGCCAGCAACCGGCCAAAGAACGGCGGGGTTTCATCCGCACTGGAGATAAGCGTTTGTGCCAACGGAAAGGCCAGCGCACCAGCGAGCGCCCCGGTCAGCGTGGGATGTGCCACGCAGAATTGCACGAGGTCGGGACGTCGCAGAAAGGCTGCGACCAGCAGCAGCAAACCGATGAAAACACCACCGTAGACAGCACCTTTTTGGAAGCCCGTCTTCCAGTGCTTGTAGGCTGCGGCAAAACAGGGTGGCTTGCCCCGCAAGGTGTCCATTGCAAGACCGGTGAGCAGATAAACCATCGCCCAAATGCCAGCCTGCGCCAAAGCTGCACTGGCAATGGCGATGATGATATCAAGCGCACTCGGCGTGGCTGCTGCGAGCTGCGGAATTTCAGCCAGCACGGGCGTCACGGCTGCCAGGACCGCTGCAACGGCGAGCACAGCGTAAAAGCGCTTTTCCCAAAGCAGATGCCCGCGCAGCATGAAGCTCAAAAGGCCGCCAATGGCGCACGCACAAAACAGCAAGACCACCGATCGGCCAAGAACCGCAGCATAGACTGGCGGGTTGAGGCTACCTGACGAAAGACTTTGGCCGAGCCCCGCCATCAGATTGTCCGCACCCAGCGAGAACCCGAGATTGAAAACAAGCGGGACGACCAGAACAGCCACCGCATCGATCAAGCCGATGTGACGCTCCTGCCGCACGAGGGAGAGAATGGCGGCTGTCGCGAACACCAGCACCACGAACGTGGCGCCGGGAGCGGTCAGATGGAGAACGTCGATCCAGGCGCTGGGAATTTGCCAGACCCGATAAGCCTCGGATCTCGCGAGGCCCAGGCCACCCAGAACCACAAAATCGATGAGTGCTTCTTCCGGCACAGGCGCACGATGGGTCTGTGACATCTGGAAAAAAGCCAGTGCAATGGTGCCACACAGCGCCAACGCGGCTGCCCCGTCCTGACCCGGCCAGATAAGAACAGCATAAAGCGCGGCAAGGCCAAAGGCGGCTGCCAGGACGTTCAGTGTAAGAACCGTTTTGGATGAAAACCCGCCGCTGCCCTGACGGACCAGTGTCTGTGAAGTCACGAGAAGCTTCCCCCGAATCGCCTGTCCACACCGTGACACAAAAGCAGCCCGTTGGGATGCCACCCGCGCCGCCTGTGCATGGCCTGAGATTTTGTCTTAAGCGACTGCCACGGCAGCCAGGTTTTGAGAGATATAGACCAGCCTGAAGTCGTTGACATTGGTGCAGGTCGGCCCTGTGACAACCGAGCACCCTAGGGTCTGAAAAAATCCATGCCCATCGTGCCGGGCGAGGCTCTCCCGCGCGTTCAGCCCAGCGTCACGGGCTTTTTTGAGACTGTCCGGGCTGATCCATGCCCCCGCAATCTCGGCACCGCCGTCAACACCATCCGTGTCGCAGGCCAGAGCGTGGACACC
>CAIZGQ010000504.1 GCA_903932565.1 uncultured Hyphomicrobiales bacterium | reverse complement strand
CGTCATGGTCCTCGTCGCTTTCGCGGCCTTCACCGTCGCCCTTGCCGGCGCATCGTGGTGGACCAGCAAGGCCTGAGCCGCCACAATCGACCGGCCATTGCTGAACGGAGCTTGCATCCAGGGGGCCTGCCCTGTAAGTGACGCACTCCGCATGTTCCGGCCGGGGGCTGAACGGAAGGTTGTCTGTCGCCGTCATGGCGTTGGCAATAAGGAAGCGGCTCAGAGATTTGCTCTGGCCCAGACATCCTGTCTTCCCGTGTTCCCGCCTTCGAAACGCATTCCGTCGAGCCTTTCTCCGGGCTCGAAGGGCTCCGCGCCGGTGCTGCGATTGACAGAGAAAGGTAACCCATATGGCTCTCTACGAGCACATCTATATGGCGCGCCAGGACGTCACGGCCCAGCAGGTCGAGACCCTGACAGCCCAGTACAAGACGATCGTTGAAGGTCTCGGCGGCACGTTCGCCAAGATCGAATATTGGGGCGTCAAGTCCCTCGCCTACCGCGTCAAGAAGAACCGCAAGGCGCATTTCACGCTCATCAACATTGACGCCCCCCCGGCCGCCATCACCGAGATGGAGCGCCAGCAGGGTCTCAGCGAAGACGTGTTGCGCTTCATGACCATCCGCGTCGAAGAGCATGAAGACGGCCCGTCCGCCATGATGCGCAAGCGCGATGACAGCGATCGTGAAGATCGTGGCGATCGCGGTGACCGTGGTGATCGCGGCGACCGTCGTGGCCCGCCGCGCGGCGACCGTCCGGACCGTGGTCCGCGCCGTCCGCGTGACGAAGCCGGCATCGAATAAGGAGCGACACAGATGTCAACAGCACCCCGCCGCCCCTTCTTTCGTCGTCGCAAGTCCTGCCCCTTCTCGGGTCCGGGCGCACCGAAGATTGATTACAAGGACACCCGTCTTCTCTCGCGCTACATCTCAGAGCGCGGCAAGATCGTTCCCTCCCGCATCACGGCCGTTTCGGCCAAGAAGCAGCGCGAGCTGGCAAACGCCATCAAGCGCGCCCGTTTCCTGGGCCTGCTGCCGTACGTGATCGCGTAACACTGATAGACACTGGCGGATGGGGAACCGTCCGCCGGATCTCCTCGAACCACACATCTGGGCTGTTCTTTTGAGCATCCCGGGCTGGACCGGACGGGCATCCTGCCTGATCTGGCCCTAACCGCAGCGTGCGGGACAGCCGGAGCGACATGTTTCAACGCATCACCATAGCCCTTGGGGCCGGACTCGCTTCGGGCGTCCTGTTCGTCATCCCGACGAAAGGCACCCTGATTGCTGCGATTCTGTCGGTCATTGCGCCTCTCCCCCTGATGATCGCAGGCCTTGGCTTCACGGCTCCTGTCAGCCTTGGCGCCGTTGCCGTCGGCACGCTGGTCACCGGGCTTCTCGTCAATCCCATTTATGCGCTGGTGTTTATCGCGACGGTCGGAGCGCCCGCCTGGGGCCTGTCGATGATTGCGCTGCGCCGCCACGCCGGTGTGGTGGTCGCCTGTGTCTGCGCGCTCGCCATCGTCATTGCCCTTGGGTTCATGGGCATGGCGACGGCGCGCTTTGGATCTTATCAGGCCGCTATCGACACAACGGCCGAGCAGCTCACACCCAATCTCTCTGGCTTACTGAACGGGGATCTGCCGACCGGCATCAATGCACGTGATTTCGCCAACTGGATTGTACGCCTGATGCCTGCGGTGCTGGCAGCCTGGGGGGTCCTGTCACTGTCCGCAAATCTCTGGATTGCTGCGCGCACAGTCGAGATTTCCGGCCTGCTGCGTCAACCGTGGACCAATGTGCCAGATACCTTGCGTCTGCCCCGGCTCGCGATTGCGGTTCTGGTTGTGGGACTTGTCGGCCTTGCTGCACCGGCTACGGCGCAGATAGCAGCAATTGCCGTTATCTCCGCGCTCACATGCGGGTTCGCGCTGCAAGGCCTTGGCGCCATCCACGCCATGACGCGCGGCCGTCCAACCCGTCGCTTTTTACTGACGGGCGTCTACCTCGTCGCCGTTTTCACGTTTCCCTGGCCGCTCGCACTTTTGGGGCTGCTGGGTGTTCTCGACTGCCTGCTCCGGCTGCCGCGCCGTCCGCTCGCTGTCACACCTGTTCCAACTGCCATCACACCAACCAAACTCTAGGAGAAGTCCCATGCAAGTCATTCTGCTTGAACGCGTTCCCAATCAGGGCCAGATGGGCGATGTCGTCCGTGTCAAGGACGGCTACGCCCGCAACTTCCTGCTGCCGCGCGGCAAGGCCTTGCGCGCCACGGAAGCCAACAAGAAGCGTTTTGAATCGCAGCGCGCCCAGCTCGAGGCCCGCAACCTCGAGCAGAAGTCAGAGGCCAGCAAGGTCGCTGAGAAGCTCGATGGACAGGCCTTCATCGTCATCCGTCAGGCTGGTGAAACCGGCCAGCTGTATGGCTCAGTTTCAACCCGCGACATTGCCGACGTCGTGTCGACCGGTGGGTTCTCGGTCAACAAGAACCAGGTTGTCATGACGACCCCGATCAAGGCGCTCGGCTTGCACGTGCTGCCGATCCTGCTGCATCCCGAAGTGCCGGTGAACATCACGATCAACGTCGCCCGTTCGGCTGAAGAAGCCGATCGTCAGACGCGTGGCGAAGAACTCAACGTGCGCGAAGAGACCAACATGGACGATCTGGGCCTCGACATCGGCGCGGCGCTGGCCGAAGCTGGCGATGCTGACGATCGCGGTTCGCGCTAATTCGACCGGTCGTCCGACCCACTGGGTCGGGACCCCTGCGTACCATCACCCTGTCAGCGCAAGCTGGCAGGGTTTTTTATTGTTCGCAGGCTCAAGCAGCCGCGCAACTACCGGGCAGCCGCGTGACCTCGTCTGCCATTGCTGCCAAGGTGCCTTGATTGCGCCACACTATAGAACTTAATGTAACTGTGTACCTGTTATGAGTAGTTCTACCTACTCACTGCAAAACACATTTTTGCCACAATAAAACCTGTCTTTTTCATAATATTACCTGTGTCATTTAGATCGCGTGAACAAGTAATTGACTCAGATGTATTGCCTCACGCGCCGATGTTGCTAAGTTCCACCCAATCGCGATGGCCATTGGGGGCGACGGCACAGCGATTAGCTTAACAGGAGAATAGAATGCACATCCGTAATGCCCTAGTCGCAACTGCGTCGCTCGCCGCCATGGTGTGCGGATCCGCCTACGCAGCCGATCTGCCGAACCGCAAGTCGGCTGAGGCTCCTTACCTTCAGCCCGTTCCCGTATTCACATGGGCCGGTCTCTATGCTGGTCTGAACGCAGGCGTGGCGTTCAACAATGGCGGCGGCGGCAGCCGTACGGGCTTCACCGGTGGTGGTCAGATTGGCTACAACTTCCAGTCCGGCAGCTTCGTCTATGGTCTTGAGACCGACATTCAGTATCGCGATGGCCGCCGCAATGGCTTTGGCTCGTCGTCGAACTACTTCGGCACAGTGCGCGCTCGCGTTGGTTATGCCATCGACCGCACCCTGATCTACGCAACCGGCGGTTTTGCTTACGGCGGCGGCGCTGGGTCGCAGACAGTCGTTGTCAACAACGGCGGCGGCAACAACTTCTACACCGGCGGCAGCTCCAGCACGCGCTCGGGCTATACCCTGGGTGGCGGCGTGGAATACGCCCTGACCCCGAACTGGACGATCAAGGGCGAATACCTCTACGTCGACCTTGGCCGCAACAACCGCAACCTGACCCCGACCGGTCCGGTGTTCGTCGGCAACCCGGCTTTTGTTGCCAGCAACACCAGCGATCGCTTCTCGGTTATCCGCGCTGGCCTGAACTACAAGTTCTAATCCAGTCGATCTTGAACGCAGAAAGCCCGGCCCCTGTGGCCGGGCTTTTTTGTTGGGGCGACATCTTTGCCGGGACAGGTTCAAAAACTTGCCTTCCGCCCCCCTCCGTGCCAATCGACAGCCATGTCAGACATCGCAACGCCCACCGCGCCCAAAATCTCGTTTGTTTCGCTTGGCTGCCCCAAGGCGCTCGTTGATTCCGAGCGCATCATCACGCAGCTGCG
>CAIZGQ010000503.1 GCA_903932565.1 uncultured Hyphomicrobiales bacterium | reverse complement strand
GCTGACGATTGCGCCGACCGTCGCAAAGATGCCGACGAGTTTTCGCGTTTGTGATTGGAGGTGAGGATCAACCGTTTCAAGACTTCCCAGCGATTGGCCGATCTTGCCGATCTCGCTGCGAATGCCGGTGGCGAACACCAGTGCTTCACCCGATCCCCGCACAATCAGTGAGCCGGAATAAACGAAGGGCAGGTCATCTCCCCCCGGCCGCTCTGGCACGCCCTGCGTCTGCGAGGTCGATGTCTTTCGGACCGGTACGGATTCGCCGGTCAGCAAGGATTCATCAGCTTCCAGATTTTGTGCTGACGTCACCTGCGCATCGGCAGGTACGCGGTCGCCTTCAACAAGAATGACCACATCGCCGCAGACAACGTCACGGCCGGCAATCTGGCGACGTTCACCATCGCGTATAACCAGCGCCTGGGGGCTCGTCAGTTCGCGCAAGGCATCCAGTGCATGTTCCGTGCGGGATTCTTGAATGACGGTGATGAGCACGGACAAACACGCAAAGGCCAGCAATATGATGGCTTCTTTCGTGTCGCCCAGCAGCAAATAGACGATGCCGCCACCGACCAGAAGGGCGAGCATGGGTTCGCGAAAAACCTCCAGAATGATCTTGAAGACTGTGCGGCGATCCTGTTGGGGGAGTTCATTTGGCCCGTCAGCTGCCAGGCGCGCTGTCGCTTCGGATGCGCTGAGTCCATAAGGTTGCGTAGGCTGAAGAGCTGTCACGGGCTTAAAGCCCTTTCTGGAAAACCGCGCTGTTTAAATTTCAGCGCAAGGTCTCCGTGACAACGCTCCAACGGACAACGCGGTCATAAACAGAGGCCTTGCTTGGGTCTCCCATAGACTCGCAAGGTCTGCGTTGTTTTGAATCAATAACCCACGGGGAGAAATGCTCGGCGGTTTGATTGAATCTGGCACGCGCCTCAAATGCACGATTGTGTCAGGCATTTCGACGCTGGTGACGATACCTGTGAGTTTGCCGTTCCCGATTCGTGATTGATTTCCATCTCTTATTTTTAAATTGAGTGAATTCCGAACCTAGCGACCAGCTTTCGAGAATGCCTAGATCGCAACTCCAGTCAGGTCTCGCAGAATGCTTATCTGCATCCAGCGCGATGCCGTGCCTGGCAAATGCCTGAGGAGGACTATTATGGAAGCAGCTACAGCGATCACCACCGGCACCCTTATCGCAGCCGAAAAAGTTGAAGGCACGAATGTCTACAATTTGTCCGGCGACAAACTGGGTACAGTTGAAGACATTATGATCGACAAGGTGAGCGGCCGTGCAATTTATGCCGTCATGTCATTCGGTGGCTTCCTTGGAATGGGCGACAAGCATCATCCACTGCCTTGGTCCACGCTCAAATACGATACGCAAAAAGGCGGCTATCTCGTCAATCTCGATAAGGCGAAGCTGGAAGCAGCGCCAAATTACGATGACGACGCCAAATTCAAGTGGACGCCGGAATATGGTCGCAAAGTCGATAACTACTACCAAGCGCCCAGCTACTGGGCTTAAAGTTCAGTCGCTTTGATTTAAGCGATTGAGATCGATGCGCGTCAGCCGGACGTGGTGGCAAAGGGAACAAGATGGTTTGTCCGGTTTCCTGTCTTGACCAACGAAATGGTAGTCGAGCCCTTAAACCGCCCGCATCGAATTTCAACACGATTGGATCGGCTCATCGCAGCGGATCCAATAGATGCTTTCACTGCAATACCGCTACCAGAACTTGTTGTCATGAGAGCCTTTTTT
>CAIZGQ010000502.1 GCA_903932565.1 uncultured Hyphomicrobiales bacterium | reverse complement strand
ATCAATGATCTGCCAGGGGTGCTGGCACAAATCCGTCGCGTGCTGCGGCCTGATGGCTTGTTCATGGCGTGTATGATGGGCGGCCGGACGCTGCAAGAATTGCGCGACGTGTTTGCGCAGGCGGAAGCCGAAATGGAGGGTGGCGCCAGTCCGCGGGTCGCGCCCTTTGCCGATCTGCGCGACATGGGCGGGTTGCTGCAACGGGCAGGCTTCGCACTGCCCGTGACCGATGTCGATCCAATCATCGTGCGCTACGGCAATCTGTTTGCGCTGGTGCGGGATCTGCGCGCCATGGGCGCGACAAATGTGCTGGTGGAGCGCAGCCGCAAGCCGCTCCGCCGTAAAACGCTGCTGCGCGCTGCGGAGCTTTATACGCAGCGCTTTGCGGATTCCGATGGGCGCATTCGCGCGACGTTCGAAGTTGTGTGGCTCTCGGGCTGGGCCCCACATGAGAGCCAGCAAAAGCCGCTGGCTCCAGGCTCAGCCAAGATGCGTCTGGCTGACGCGTTGGGTGTGAAGGAGTTGAAAGCGGAGGAGTGAGGGTATTTCCCCGATCTGTCACGCATCCATATCGGACTTGTCCGATATGGACATTTAAAACGGCGAACCCTCTCCTGAGGGAGAGGGTGGTCGGCGGATGCCGACCGGGTGAGGGAAACTCAGCTAGACCGCCCGGATCTGCCCGGTCCCATGCACGCGATACTTGAACGACGTCAGCTGCTGCAGTCCCACAGGTCCACGCGCGTGCATGCGGCCCGTGGCGATGCCGATCTCGCCGCCAAAGCCAAATTCGCCACCATCGGCAAATTGCGTCGAGGCGTTGTGCAGCACGATGGCAGAATCGATTTCGCTCATAAAGCGCTGCGCGGCAGCCATATCTTCGGTGACAATGGCGTCGGTGTGATGCGAGCCATAGGTCTCGATATGATCCATGGCGTCATCAAGATTGTCCACTACGCGCACGGCAATAATGGAATCGAGATATTCCGTGCGCCAATCTTGCTCCGTCACCGGCACGACGCGCGTGTCGACAAATTGCGTCAGGGAATCGCCGCGCACTTCGCAACCCGCATCCAGCAGCATGGTGACAAGGGGCGCCAGTTGCGTCTTCACAACAGCGGCATCCACCAGCAATGTTTCCGTCGCCCCGCAAATGCCCGTGCGCCGCAACTTCGAATTCAGCACAAGCGCCTTGGACTTTTCAAAATCCGCGTCGGCATGGATGTAGAGATGCACGAGACCTTCAAGGTGCGCGAACACCGGTACGCGCGCTTCGTCCTGCACGCGCGCGACAAGGCTCTTGCCCCCGCGCGGCACAATCACATCAATGTTTCCGTTGAGGCCTTTCAGCATTTCGCCAACAGCGGCGCGGTCGCGCGTCGGCACGAGACTGATACAGGCCTCCGGCAAGCCCGCGTTGCGCAGACCAGTGACGAGGCATTCGTGAATGATGCGGGACGAGTGCGTGCTGTCGGAACCACCGCGCAAGATCGCCGCATTCCCGGCTTT
>CAIZGQ010000501.1 GCA_903932565.1 uncultured Hyphomicrobiales bacterium | reverse complement strand
GCTGTGCCTTCATCCAACGCCTTGTCCATCGCAATGAACCATTGCGGCGTGTTGCGGAAAATAACCGGCTTTTTCGAGCGCCAAGAATGCGGATATTGATGCTTCAGACGGCCACGCGCGATGATCGTGCGGGCGGCCACAAGCGCCTTGATGACGCTCTCGTTGGCATCGCCCTTGTTGCCCTTGTCGTCGATCACGCGACGGCCGGCAAAGCCCGGCGCCTCGTTGGTATAAAAGCCATCTGCGTCCACCATGTAGGGGATGCGCGTGTCGATGCCGCGTGCGATCAGATCGCGCTGGTTCGACATCCAGACGTCGAAATCCTCGCGGCCATGGCCGGGGGCCGTGTGGACAAAGCCCGTGCCAGTGTCGTCGGTAACATGGTCCCCATCAAGCAGCGGCACCTTGAAATCATAGCCATCCATCTGCCCGGCGAGCGGATGGGCGCAGGCGGCAATGTCAGCCGGGTTGACCGAGCGCACGCGCTCAAAGTTCTCGACCTTGGCGGCCTTGAACACGTCGGAGGCAAGCTTGTCGGCGAGCACATAAAGCCCGCCCACCTTGGCCCAATTGTCGTCGGTCGCATGGGTCACGCGATAAAGCCCGTAGTCGACGCGGTTGGAATAAGCGATGGCGCGGTTGGCGGGCAGCGTCCATGGCGTCGTAGTCCAGATGACCACGCTGGCAGTGCCCAACTCATCGTAAACTTCCGAGGTTGCGGCGATATCGTCTGGATTTTCACCCGATAGCTCCGCCGCCTTTGCCAGCGATTGCGCGGCACCCGGTGTGAACGATTTGATCGGGAACGCAACCCATACGGTGTCGGACGTGTGGTCCTCGTATTCAACTTCTGCTTCTGCCAGAGCGGTCTTTTCAACCACGCTCCACATCACGGGCTTCGAGCCGCGATACAGCAAACCGTTGGCGGCGAACTTCATGATCTCGCGGGCGATCTGCGCTTCAGCGGGATAAGCCATGGTGGCGTAGGGATGATCCCAATCGCCCATGACGCCCAGGCGCTTGAATTCCTCGCGCTGGATGCCGAGCCAATTGCCAGCGAACGCACGACACTCCTGCCGAAACGCCACAAGCGCCTCGCCATCGGTCAGGTCGGGCTTCGGCTTGCCCTTGGAGCGGTAATTGTCTTCCTCGATCTTCCATTCGATGGGCAGGCCGTGACAGTCCCAGCCAGGCACATAGTTCGAGTCCTTGCCCAGCATCTGTTGGCTGCGGGTGACGAGGTCCTTGAGGATCTTGTTGAGCGCATGGCCAATGTGGATGTTGCCATTGGCATAGGGCGGGCCGTCATGGAGCACGAACTTTGGCCGACCGGCGGAGCGCTTGCGGATCGTCTCGTAAAGTTTGGTCGACTCCCAACGCGCCAGGATTTCGGGCTCCTTCTGCGGCAGGCCCGCCCGCATGGGGAAGTCGGTGTGGGGCAGGAACAGGCTCGCCGAATAATCGGGGCCCTTGGCGTCAGAGGCCGGGGTGTCGGATTTGGCTGGCGTGTCGGTCATCATCAAACCCATCGGGCGGAGCCGAACCGCCCCGCTGCAAAATCATGTGACCGGGCAATAAAGGATCCGGGCCGGATTGGCCACTTTTATGGGGTGCATTGGGGCCAAGCTTAAGGTAAGAGTTATAGAGTGGTACATTAACCCAAGTTGGGTATACTTTATGATTGAGGATTTCAGAGACGGCTGGCTCCGAAGATTTTTCCTTGATGACGTTCGGATTCCTTCAATCCCGGTGGATATCGAGGCCCGCCTATTTCGAAAACTCCAGATGATCGACGATTCAACCTGTGACAAATATCTTCGCGTCCCAATGAGCAATCATTTTGAGAAGTTGCGAGGCGATCTGGCAGGATTTCACTCAATCCGCGTCAACAAGAAATGGCGAATCATTTTTCGATGGGACGCGAGCCATGGCAAGGCTAGCCAGCTTTATCTCGACGACCATTCTTACGATTGAGGGCAGTGTCCATGCTGAACACGAAACGCAAACCCGCAAGTGTCGCGGAAATCCTCACCGAAGAATTCATGCAGCCTGCTGGCCTGACACAGGCGGCCCTCGCTGAAGCGATGGGCGTCCAGCGAAAGCATGTGAACGAACTCTGCAACGCAAGGCGCCGGGTCACGGCCTCAACTGCGCTTATTCTGGCACGTGTCTTCGGCAACAGTGCCGATTTCTGGTTAAACACCCAGCGCCGCACGGATCTGTGGGATGCATTGCATGACCCCCGTGAGCTCCAGCGAATCGAACGCGCAAAACCTTTGACGAGCGCGGCTTAAATTGTTTCACGTTGCCGCCCCCAGCACCGCTCTTGCGTTGTCCTTGTCCTTGTTAATCTGCACGACAAGGGCTTCAGCGCTGTCGAATTTTTCTTCGCCGCGCAGCCACGCCACGAAGGCGACCTCGGCCATCTTGCCATAAAGATCGCCCTTGAAATCGAAGACGAAGGTTTCGAGGAGCGCCGCCCCATTGTCGAAGGTCGGGCGGCGGCCGTAGCTTGCGACCCCGCCATAAATCACGCCGTCCACCGTGAAGCGAACCGCATAAATTCCATGCCGCAGCTTGCAGGTGGCGGGCAATTCCATGTTGGCGGTGGGAAAGCCCAGTGTGCGCCCGAGCTTCTGGCCATGGATGATCGGCGCCACCACAAACCATTCGTGCCCCAGAATGGCTTTCGCCCGCGCGACATCACCCGCCTCAAGTGCCTCGCGCGCAGCAGTGGAGTGGACCGCCTCGCCGCCGCCGGTTGTCACCTTGTCGACGATCTCAACCGCAAAACCATGCTCTCGGCCAGCGTCTGCCAGATAGGCGGCCGTGCCGGAGCGCTTGTGGCCAAATTGAAAATCAAAGCCGACCACGACCCCCGACACGCCAAGACGGCGGATCAGAATGTCCTCAACAAACGCCTGTGGTGACTGGTGAACCAGCTCCTCGTTGAACGTCAGCACAATGACGCCCGACGGCGCAAGGCGGGTCAGGGCCTCGACCTTGGCCTCGTCCGGTGTCAAACGAAACAGG
>CAIZGQ010000500.1 GCA_903932565.1 uncultured Hyphomicrobiales bacterium | reverse complement strand
TCTGGATCCGTTTTCCAACGAGCGGCTGATCCTGGTGACCGCCTGTGTCGGCGGCATTGCGTTTGTCGTCGCGTTTCTGGCGATTGTTGGCCTTGAAGCCAAAAAGTCGCCGCGTTTGCCGAATGCTTTCAAGGCAGACACGCCGCGTGCAAAACCGGCGTTCAAGGACGCATTCGGTCAGGTCTGGAAAGAGCCGGCCGCCCAGCGCTTCACGATCTTCATCTTTGTGTCGATGCTCGCTTACAGCGCGCAGGAATTGATCATCGAGCCGTTTGCGGGAATCGTCTTTGCGATGACGCCTGGCGCGACAACTAAGCTCGCCGGTGTGCAACATGGTGGCGTGCTCGCGGGCATGCTGTGTGTTGCGTTTGCAGCTTCAGCCATTGGCGGGCGCATTTTGGGTTCGCTGAAAGTCTGGACAGTTGGTGGTTGCATCGCTTCCGCCGTTTCGCTTGTCGCGCTTGCCTTCACGGGTCTTGCCGGGCTCACCGGCTTTTTAAAAATAGCGGTTTTCGCGCTTGGCTTTTCCAACGGAACCTTTGCGGTCGCAGCCATCGGCTCGATGATGGGTTTGGCTGGGTCCGGCACAGCGTCGCGCGAAGGCACGCGGATGGGACTGTGGGGCGCTGCACAAGCGCTCGCCTTCGGGCTTGGTGGATTTTCCGGCACAGTCGCCGTCGACATTTTCCGCCACATCTTCGACGTGCCAGTTCTGGCCTATTCCACTGTGTTTTTTGCTGATGCGATGTTGTTTCTCGCCTCGGCATGGCTTGCCTTCAATCTGAACGTTCTGCCGCGGCGCGATGCGACAAACGCCGCATCCCTCCCGTCACAGACACCACTCGCTGCTGGAACCTGAAAGGCCTCGCATCATGCAACAGCCCGCTTCAAACTTTGCACAAACCTCATCTTCTGCAGACGATCTCTACGATGTCGTCGTTGTCGGCGGTGGCCCATCGGGCGCCACGGCTGCGGACGATCTGGCGCGGTCCGGTCGCCGTGTGCTGCTGCTCGACAAGGGCGGGCGTATCAAGCCCTGCGGTGGCGCCATCCCGCCGCGCGCCATGAAGGATTTCAATCTTCCCGAAAGCCTGCTGAAAGCGCGTGTGCAATCGGCGCGGATGATTTCACCAAGCGACATCTCCGTCGATATGCCCATCAAGGGCGGTTATGTCGGCATGGTCGACCGCGAAGATTTTGATGAATGGTTGCGGGCCCGTGCTGAAGAGCACGGCGCGACACGCATCACCGGTCAATATGAAAAGATCGTGCGCGATGGCTCACCTTATCCGATTGTGCAGTACCGCATGGGCGCAACCCATGACGACATCGGCCAGGTTCGTGCGCGCCTCGTGATTGGTGCGGATGGGGCTTTGTCCGCTGTCGGGCGTCAGGAAGTGCCGGGCGGCGACAAGCTTCGCTATGTCTTTGCTTATCACGAGATCATCAAGACGCCGCAGGACGATGCTTCAGGCGAGGCCGCCAAGCGCTGTGAGATTTATTATCGCGGCACCCTGTCGCCGGACTTTTATGCGTGGGTCTTCCCGCATGGCGACACGATGAGTGTCGGCACGGGGAGCGCAAAGAAAGGCTTTTCGCTGAAGGGGTCTGTCCTCAGCCTGCGCGCCACCATCGGGCTCGACAAGATGGAGACAATCCGTCGCGAAGGTGCGCCGATCCCCATGAAACCGCTGAAGCGCTGGGACAATGGCAAGGACGTGGTTCTGGCAGGCGACGCTGCGGGCGTCGTCGCACCCGCGTCGGGCGAAGGAATTTATTACGCCATGCTGGGTGGCCGCTTGTCGGCCGACGCGGCAGAAGCGTTTCTCGCAACTGGCAATGCGAAGTCGCTCGCCACAGCGCGCAAGCGCTTCATGAAGCTGCATGGCCGCGTCTTCTGGATCCTCGGGATCATGCAGTACTTCTGGTACAGCAGCGACAAGCGGCGTGAGAGCTTTGTGAAGATCTGTAAAGATCCCGATGTGCAGCGCCTGACGTGGGAATCCTATATGAACAAGGAACTTGTTCGCCAGGACCCCATGGCGCATATCCGCATTTTCTTCAAGGATCTCGGGCACCTTTTGCGGATCGCCCCATCGTCCTGAAAACCGCCCAACCGATAAGAAACAGGGAGCGAAACAAAGCATGGGCGATCTTCTGACCAACGGCCGCTTTATCGACTGGACACTTGGTCTTGTCGTGCTGGAGGCGTTGGCCGTGATTTGCTGGCGCGTGCTGCGTCACGATGGCCCAGCGCTGCGACCCTTTCTCAACAATCTACTGTCAGGATCTTTCCTGCTGATTGCCTTGCGCAATGCGCTGGATGGCGCGTCGCCGCTTTGGATCTGGGCCTGCCTTGCCGGTGCGTTGGTGTCGCATATTGCGGACTTCATCATGCGCCTCGACCGTCCTGCGCCCTCGGCCAGGGCAACCTTTACCCCACTCAAAAACCCAAGCCCGATCGCCGCAACCTTGTCGCTGCGTGTGTCGCGCTCTCATCTCCGACCGGTTCCTCAGGAGCATAATGATGACACATCAGACACCTGATTCACGGACGCCTCTCCTCGATCTGATCGATGTGCCCAAAGATCTGCGCGCGCTGAAGAAGGCCGACCTGCAGCAGGTGGCCGATGAAGTTCGCCACGAGATGATCAGCGCGGTCTCGACGACCGGTGGCCATCTGGGCGCAGGTCTTGGCGTTGTCGAATTGACCGTGGCGTTGCATTACGTGTTCGACACGCCGGATGACAAGCTGATCTGGGATGTCGGTCACCAGGCCTATCCGCACAAGATATTGACAGGGCGTCGCGATCGCATTCGCACATTGCGTCAGGGTGGTGGTCTGTCCGGCTTCACCAAGCGCACGGAAAGTGAATTCGACCCCTTCGGCGCGGCGCATTCTTCAACCTCGATCTCTGCAGGCCTTGGAATGGCGGTGGCGCGGGATCTTGATGGGCGTTCCAACAATATCGTTGCCATCATCGGCGACGGCGCCATGTCAGCCGGCATGGCTTATGAGGCAATGAACAATGCGGGCGCGATGGATTCGCGTCTCATCGTCATCCTCAATGATAATGATATGTCGATTGCGCCACCGGTTGGGGCGCTGTCGTCGTATCTGTCGCGCTTGCTGTCGGGTGGCACCTATCGCTCGCTGCGCGAAGGCGGCAAACAGCTTGCCAAGAAGATGCCGAAGTTTGTCTTCGAGCACGCGCGTCGCGCCGAAGAGCTCACAAGGGGGTTCTTTACCGGCGGCACGCTGTTCGAGCAGCTCGGCTTTTATTATGTCGGCCCGATTGACGGGCATAACTTTGATCACCTGCTGCCCGTGTTGCAGAACGTGCGTGACTCGAAAGAGGGCCCGATCCTCATCCATGTGGTGACGAAAAAGGGCAAGGGCTATGGCCCGGCGGAAGCCGCGGCGGACAAGCTGCACGGCGTCAACGCGTTCGATGTTGTCAGCGGCACACAGATGAAGCCGAAGGCAAACGCACCCTCTTACACAAAGGTCTTTGGCGAAAGCCTGGTGAAGGCTGCAGACGCTGATTCCAAAATCATCGGCATCACGGCCGCCATGCCAGGTGGCACAGGCATTGACATTTTTGCCAAGGCCCATCCAAGCCGCATCTTCGATGTGGGCATTGCCGAGCAACATGCGGTGACGTTTGCAGCCGGGCTGGCGGCGGAAGGTTACAAGCCGTTTGTCGCGATCTACTCGACCTTCCTGCAGCGCGCTTACGATCAGATCGTGCACGACGTGGCGATCCAGAATCTGCCTGTGCGGTTTGCTATTGATCGCGCTGGTCTTGTGGGCGCCGATGGTGCGACACATGCTGGCTCGTTTGACGTCGCCTATCTTGGCTGCCTGCCCAACATGGTTGTGATGGCGGCAGCGGACGAGGCTGAGCTGGTGCACATGGTGGCGACTGCTGCCGCCTATGATACCGGCCCGATTGCACTGCGTTATCCGCGTGGGGACGGTGTAGGCGTGGAAATGCCTGAGCGTGGGGAGGTTCTTGAAATTGGCAAGGGTCGTATAGTACGCCAGGGCACGCGCGTTGCATTGCTGTCGCTGGGCACGCGCCTTGCCGAATGCCTGAAGGCAGCGGAAGAACTTGGCAGCCGCGGATTGTCCACAACGGTTGCAGATGCGCGTTTTGCCAAGCCGCTCGACGCGCAAATGCTGCGCGATCTTGCGCAAAATCATGAAGCATTGATCACGGTGGAAGAAGGCTCCACTGGTGGCTTTGGTGCATTTGTTCTGCAATTTTTGACGGATGAGGGCCTGATGGATCACGGCCTGCGTGTGCGCACCATGGTGTTGCCCGATACGTTCATGGACCACGACAAGCCCGACCGGCTTTATGCCAAAGCCGGCCTTGATGCCAAGGGCATTGTCGCAAAAGTCCTGTCAACACTGCCGCAAGTTGACAATGTCATTCAGTTGGCCGGCGGCTCTCTTTCCGCCTAACCGACAATCGGGAAGGTGACGGAAATCGCCACGGCAAGGCCCATGGCATTTCCCAAAGCAGCCACGCGCGGGTCACCCGTGCGGGCCAGCACCCAGCGGCTGAAAAGTCCGTAAACGACAAACAGCACGCAGATCACCGGGATGATGATCACCAGGAAGAAAAGTTTCTGCGGGTTCAGCGCAATGGCAACGATCAATGAGATCAAAAAGCACACCTTGGTGAAAATGCTGCCGCCGCGCGCGGCCCCAGTTCCACGGGTAATCCATTCGTCCGCCAGAAAATAAGAGGCAGTGCCCAGCAGCATGATGGGGATGATCCACCAGCGTTCCCCTGTCGGCACAAATGACGTCACGAAGTGATCAATGGGCCAGCCAAGCCCAACAATTGTGAAAAGTGCCATCGCCGCAACGTCGAACAGAAGGGCACGTTTGTTGGGTGACGCCTGCGGGCCGACAGCTGCGGCGTGACGATTGACAAAACGCAGCATGGCAAATGTGAGAACACCATAAAGCGCAAAGTGGATGACGAGATAATCGCCCAGCAGAATGGGCAGGAAGCGCGTTGGCAGTTTCCACAATATCAGCGGTGTCAGGATTGCCGGGGCGAGGCCGACCAAAAGCAAGCGTTGCCAGGGTAGGCCAGCCCCCAGGAGCGTTGGCGACACAACCCGCAAGGTATGGCTCAATGGCCAAGCCAGCACCACAAGGCTGAGAAACATGAGGCCGATCCAGCCGCCACGCTGATCGAGAAACGCGCTTGTTGCAGGTGCCGGGTTTTGAAACGCCGCATCCATCCATTGCAGCGTTTCATGCAACGCATCTTCGCTGTAAATGACGCCGATATGTTCCGCGCCGCGCGCCAGCACCAGCCGGCGGGCCGTGCCCGCGCTGAAATCGCCATATGTCGTCAAAGGTTGAGCTGGACCATGTGCGGCGTCAGACATGATGCGCAACCCGCCATCCACCAGCATCTGAAACTCGAGGGCGCCGTCGATCACGAGGAGATTGGGCGGGCTTGTTGCAGTTACACTTTGACCAAACAACGAAATCGCCGTGACCGCTTTGATGGGGCCGGGGTTCTGGGTTTGTGCGAACTGGACCACGAGTTCCGAGGCCATGGAATGGCCGACGAGTCCGACAGCTGGATCCGTGCCCGGCAATGTGCGCGCGTAGGCCACGACCTGCGAAATATCTTCGATCAACGCGTCAGTGCTGCGCTGCAAGTTGACAAGGCCGCCGGGCATCGGCTGCGCGTTACGGCCATGCCCTGAAAAATCAAACGTCAGCGCAACAAAGCCGTTGCGCGCAAGCGTGAGCGCGAGCGGCTGCATCAATTGTTGTGAACCCGCGAAGCCATGCGCAATCACAACAACAGGTTGCAGGCCTTGGCGCTGCGACGGCTGAAATTTATTTGGTTCCGCCAAGCGGAACAACGTCGCCGGAAGTGCGCCAATCTGGATTGTTGATATTGAAACGTTTTGTCGGGCCTGCGACATTTTATAAAAACTTGTGATTAACGCGGCAACTGCAAGAAACCCAATTAGAACAGCACGTTTTTTCATTTTATCCAGTCCGGGAGACATACCGCAAGTTGCAGAATTATAATTCTAGATCGTTTGTTTTCGCTCTGCGATGTCAAGTTTCGAGATAGATCCAAAACGACCAGGGTGTCGTATGGCTACTAATATACGATGGTTCGGTCTTTACTCTTTCGAGTTTCTGGATTTCAATGCCTGCGGCGGCGAAGACAATGAAGAAATATAGTTCGGGTTACAGGTGTGCTTTGGGGGAGGCTTGAATGGCAAACGATACCGACTTTGCTTCGGTCGACACGATCCATTCAGGCCGGTCGTCCAGCCATGTCTACCACCCCGGTCATGGTGGCGAGACGGCACTCCCGGTCGGCGAAGTCCTCGCCACAAACGCGAGTGAACGCCGCTTGCGTTTGTCGAGCATCATAGAGGGCGAGATTATTCCGCGCCTGATGATGCTTCATCATCAGTCATCGTCCATCCATCCCGATCTTGATCCGCCCAGCAACGACGATATCGTTCAGTTTGGCCAATTGGTCATGGGTGCGGACCGGGACTCTGCTGCCTTTTATTTCAACGCGATGCGCGACAAGGGCCATTCGCTGGACTCGCTGTTCGTGAATTTCCTGGCACCGACGGCCCGTCATTTAGGCGAGCTTTGGGAGCAGGACCTGTGCGACTTTGTCGATGTCACGATTGGCGTCGGTCGCCTGCAGGAGCTCTTGAGCATTTACGGTGCGCAGGAAGATCCCAACGTCAGCAAAGTGCAGCGCCGCGCGCTTCTTGTCACAATCCCCGGCGAGAAGCATTTGTTTGGCATTGATATGGTGGCAAAGCTGATGCGCGGTGCCGGGTGGTCGGTGACCATTGCCGCAGGGCACTCGCCGCGTGAGTTGTCGAGTTTTGTTGCGCGTGAGTGGTTTGGCGTTCTCGGTTTGACGTTAAGCGGTCCTGATGGACTGGAAGTGGTGAGCCGGACGATTGAAACGATCCGTCGCGCCTCGTGCAATCCAACCATTGCAACGATGGTGGGTGGACCTGCTTTCCACGGTCACCCGCAGCGAATTGTCCAGGTGGGCGCCGATGCAGCTGCCGATGACGCCGTCGCCGCCGTGCTGCTCGCCAAGAAACTCCTTGTGGCTCAGTATCTTCCTTCACAACAAAACTGAATGAAGCCTCGTCGCGCCTGTCGCGACGCGCTGCCAACTGCCTGTCGCCGAAGAGCACCACGCCCGGCCCGGCCAAGTCTCCTCTGAGCAATTCATCAGACACCACGCATCGCTGTCCGGTCGGCAGGCAGGGCTCATCCGCGAACACGCAAGCTGCCCAGCTGCGAGGACTTTGCGCGGTCCTGATTCTTCAATTGCTTGTATGGCGCAGCGACCAATCAAGTGCATTGCACCCTAGCTGCCCCCGCGCCGATCCCCCGGAAAGTGTCAATTACGATAAACATCTGCACCGAAATCTCGCAATTCGGCAGCTTTGGTGCGACCAAATGTGTCATAATTTATTGACAACATTTTTCGTCAGCCTAAGATGACAGTTGTCGTAAAAGACAAGCGACGCTTGTGCCAGAGGGGGGTAGCTCAACCTGGGTCACATAAGCACCCGCGTGCGGGTTCAGCACGAGTATGGTCGCAGCTCTCTACTTAGGAGGTAGCGCTATGGCAGATGATCCGAACAGAGTCTGGCCGACGGGATTAACCGCCGCAGAATCAGAGGAATTGCATAAACACGTGATCGATGGTGCCCGAGTTTTCGGCGCAATCGCACTGTTCGCGCACTTTCTCGCCTACGTTTATTCACCCTGGCTTCATTAAGGGAGACAGAGCATGAACCAAGGTAGAATCTGGACGGTCGTAAAACCGACAATTGGACTTCCGTTGTTTCTTGGTGCGGTCGCGACAACGTCGCTGATCGTCCATTACGCGATCCTTTCTCACACAACATGGTTCCCGGCCTATTGGCAGGGTGGCATGAAGAAAGCCGCGTCGATCGAGACACCGGCAAGCCCAAACACGAACGCACTTGCGCTCAACTTCACGACGCCGCAGCGATAAGCGGCGTCTGAATGACGTCAATGGAGAGCCGGGATTTTTAATCCCGGCCCTTCTTTCCAGCCCCTTTTTGTCCTTTGGCCAGAACGTTCTGCATCTTGCTTTGTGCCGCCAGCGCAAGGGGTGCAATTACCCAAGAGCCTTTGGATGAAAACCCCAAGCCGTATCGACCTATTTGCGCAATCGCGCCGTCGCCTGATCCACCGGTGGCGCTGCACCTTGTGCAGCATCGCTCTCTAAAAGGATCCCGCATTCTTTATAACGCGCCGCCGCCCCGGGTGCATCGAGAGTCGGGTTTTGTCTCGCAAGTTGTCTTCGTGAAGTCTCGTTGTCTTCGTTAGGTCTCGTCGTGTCGTCAGCCTTGTTTGTGAGGCGCTTGCCAGAACCATCCCCCGGTTCCAGCGGCTCCCTCAACGACCCTGCTCAAGCCATGAATAGTCGATCATGAATCGTGTAAGTCAGAAACTGATGCAGAAATGGGCCTCATATGGCTCGCGTTTTTTGCCATTCGCCGATGCGGCCACGCCGGAACTGCCGCTGGGCAAGCTCCTGCGTCTCTCCTTGTTTCAGGTCTCCGTCGGCATGGCGCTTGTCCTGCTTGTGGGCACGCTCAACCGCGTGATGATTGTTGAACTTGAGGTGCCCGCGTCACTTGTAGGCGTGATGATTTCACTGCCGCTGATTTTTGCGCCCTTCCGGGCCTTGATTGGCTTCAAGTCGGATGTTCATCAGTCCGCGCTTGGCTGGCGGCGCGTGCCCTTCATCTGGCGCGGCACGATGATCCAGTTTGGTGGCCTTGCCATCATGCCGTTTGCGTTGCTGGTGCTGTCGGGCGGCGGCGAGTCGGGAAATTACCCGGTCATTGTTGGTCATTTTGGTGCTGGCATTGCCTTCCTGCTGGTCGGCGCTGGCCTGCACATGGTGCAGACGGTCGGCCTTGCGTTGGCAACCGACCTCGCACCGGTTGAATCGCAGCCCAAGGTCGTTGGGCTCATGTATGTCATGCTGCTGTTTGGCATGATCTTCAGCGCGTTCATTTTTGGCGCTGTGCTTTCGGATTTCTCGCCGCTGCGTCTGGTTCAGGTCATCCAGGGCTGCGCGGTCGCGACCATCATCCTGAACGTCATCGCATTGTGGAAAATGGAATCGCGCGCCACGGCCCGCAAAGCCGTCGTTCGCGAGCGGACTTACTTTCAGGACGCATGGAACAGCTTTATTGCAGGCGAAAACGCCTTCCGGCGGCTTCTGGCGGTCGGCATCGGCACCATGGCCTTCAGCATGGAGGACGTGCTGCTCGAGCCCTATGGCGGCCAGATTCTGCATCTCACCGTGGGCTCAACCACCAAGCTGACGGCAACACTGGCCGTCGGCGGCTTGCTCGGCTTTGGCCTTGCCTCACGCGTCCTCAGCCGTGGCTTTGATCCCCTGCGCATGGCGACCTATGGCGCGCTGGTCGGCCTGCCCGCGTTCCTGGCGGTGATCTTCGCCGCGCCGCTGTCGTCCCCGGCCTTGTTTGCGCTCGGCACATTGCTGATCGGGTTTGGCGGAGGTCTTTTTGGTCATGGCACGCTGACGGCTACGATGCAGATGGCACCCAAGAGCCAGACAGGTCTGGCGCTTGGGGCATGGGGCGCGGTGCAGGCCTCGGCAGCCGGTGTGGCGATCGCGCTCGGCGGAATTATTCGCGATGTGGTTGCCGCGCATCCCGCAGCCGTCAATCTTGGACCAGCCACGGGCTACATCGCTGTCTATGCGCTGGAAGTGATCCTGTTGGTGGCAGCGCTCATTGCCATGTTCCCCTTGCTGCGTCGCGGGGTGCCACGCCGGGACAATCTGCGTGAGCATCTGCAAGGCGATTTGCAAGAGACGTTGAAAGAAACGCTGAAAGACCGTCTTGATGTGCCTGCCACGCCCGCGGTGGTGCCCTCGTCAAACTGACACGCGGGGCGTTTTTGGTATGGTTCAGGTGGTCAGACGCCGGTCATCCAGACGATGGCCAACACAATCCCGGCCAGCCCGGCGCTGACGTGGGAGGCCATCAGAAGGTTTGATTTTGTGCGGTTGTCGCGGCCCAGAATGGGCGCAAGAAAGCCGATGAAGACGGCCAGAGCGATCAGGCCGAGACCAACATTGCCGAATTTGCCCGGCGGAAACCCATCGCTGTTGGGCGTTCCGCGCAGCAGCAAAACCATGATTTCAAGGCTCGCGAGGCCGAGAAGCAGATGAACGCCGATGAGGACGGGTTTGCGCTCCTTGCGCAAATACAAAAGCAGCAGGTACCCGCCAAGAAGTGCCGTGCCGATCAGCATTCCTGCAACTGGATAAATTGGCATAACAGCTCCCAGACCCTTCAATTTTATTGCTGATGAAACAATAGCTAATTACGCGGCGGAGCAGCAATCGGATTTTGGTCCGCTATGGTCGTCTCTGACTTAACGTGATCGTTGCGCGGGGCTGGTATCTGGTTTCTCTGGAGCCACTCAACAGGTAGGTTGTCTGGAACTATGCGACGCGAACACGCGACCCGAAGTCCAGGGTCCAACCTGCAACTTGGACTTGCCAGATGAGGCTTTCTGGCGCAATTTCAAAGTCGAATATTGGTCGTAAGATCAGATCAAACAACGTTCGTTGCGTCTCCGCGTTTGAACATACCATGCAGCTTGAAGAGACAGGTGCCACGTCATGAGCACGATCATTACCCGGATGTATGAGACTTATGGCGACGCATTAAGTGCCGTGAACGATCTCAAGAAAAACCGAATTGAAGACGGTGATATTGAGCTGTTTTCAAAAGCGCCGAATGAAGAGGCTGTGCCGTCAGAAAGTGCCGCGGCTGACGGTGGGATGGTCGCTGCCATCACCAAGCTTGGCGTGCCGGCATCGGACGCGCAGGCCTTTGCGGCTCTGGTGTCGCAGAACCATTCGCTGGTTGTCGTGCAAGCGCCGATGGGTATCGCCAAAAAGGCAACAACCATTCTTGACCGCAATTCCCCCATGGCCGGGGCTGTCAATCGGAAAGAATACTACCGTTCTGCCTCCGAGCCTGGCGCGCCCCTGTCGTCGATGTTTGGGTGGCCGGTGTTGATTACGGATGCAACACCGTTCTCGCGGTTCTGGAACATGCCTGCGATCTCGCGGGCAACGTCGTCGCCGCTGTCCTCATGGCTTGGCATCCCCACCATCTGGTCGGGGCGTGTTGGCGATCGCGGCTGGTTCGGCATGCCGAAATTGATCAGCAAGGACGCCACGTTTTCATCACTCTACAATCTGCCTTTCAAGACAAAGTCACAGAGCCCATTGTCTGAATTTCTGAACATGCCGCAATTGTCGAAGACGGCCGCGCCATTTTCCGAATTCTTCAGCATCCCCTCGCTGGTCAATGAAAAGGGGTGGAACAAGACGATCTTTGGTTGGGCCAAGCTCACATCGTCCTCCGCCTCGCTCTCGAAGGTTCTTGGCGTGCCGGAGATCGGCAAGTCGGGCACAATCTTCCCCTCGGATGGCGTGTCATCCCTGAGCAAGAAGGGTACGATTGCCGCCATGCTCGGATTTGGTCGTAAAGAATGAGCGTGGGCTGACCCGGCGTTGGATTGAAAGAAAGCCCCAGCGATGGGGCTTTTTTAATGTCAGAGGCGTCGTCCAAGAAAGCGTTCGACTTGGCGGCGTTCCCAATCGCCGTTAAGAAATGGGACTTTATCAAAGACGCGCAGGCCGTGAAACAAAAGGCCGCTGCCCCAGCCCAGAAACACCCAGCCCACCCAGAGATAGCGGGGGGAGGTCAAAAGGTTGATCACCAGCAACAGCACCATCACGAAGCCAAATTGCGCCGCGTGCATGTAAAATCCTTTGATTTTACGAACATGGGCAAAGGCGAGCGCTTCCTCGGGCGTGATGCCCGACAGCGTGACGGGTTGGTTGTTCAGGCTTGCTTCAATGGCCATGTCCGGCTCCCGCAGTTTTGAGAAATCGATATCGAAGACCGATCCAAGTGCCTTCAGAGTTTCGACGCTGGCCGTCTGCCCGCGCTCAATCCGTTGGATCGTGCGCACGCTAAGGCCGCTTAGCTCGGCTACTTGTTCCTGCGACCAGCCTTTCTGGAGGCGCAGCTTCTGGATCAGCATGGAATGTCCTTCGCTCAACGCGCACACCATGGCGAGGTCGAGACCGTTTGACCACGACAGGACCCCGACAGTTCACTGACAGGGGCCCGACACGCAAGCCATCAGACGCGTGACAGGCCGGATGACGCCCACGGCGGCCTTGGATTAGAGCCTTGGCCTAGAGCGGTGCGTGGGCCTTAGCCTCTTCCATCACCTGTTCGAGCGTGCGCGCGAGGATCTGGTTTGAGAGGGCTGGGTCTGATTTTGCGACGGAGCGTGCGAGCGTCAACGCGCCCACCAGCCGTGTGAGCATATCGATGGCAAGGAAGGGCGCGATTGTCGGCTCAGCGTCCCGCGTTTGCGCAATGGCGCGCGCCAGTGCCTCGAGGTAGCGGGCGAGGCCCTCCGCATAGGCCGCCTGCACATTGGCGCTCTGGCGGGAGACGTCCGCGCCAAAAGCGACCATCGGGCAACGCGCGCCGTCTGCGTCGCGCGCGCGGGTCGAGAGATAAGACCGGACATAATCAAGCAGCCGGGGAAGGCGCTCCGCGGGCGGGGCGTCTGCCACATTGGCAACGCGCGCCACGGCCGCCTCAAAAATCCGCGCACAGGCCTGCGCCTCCAGATCGTCCTTGGATTTGAAATGATTGTAGAAGCCGCCGTGGGTGAGCCCAGCAGCGTGCATGACATCGGCAACGCCTGTGCTCTCAAAGCCGCGCGCACGGAACAACCGACCCGCCTCGTCGAGCACGCGGGCCTTGTTCTCGGCAGCATTGGCTTTGGTGATCCGCATGCGTTTGTTTCGCTCGATTGAAGCCGGAATGCCATGAACTTGCGCCTTGACATGGCAGCCTTGTCAGCCGCATTTAATGATGACGTTGATCATCAATATAGGGGCGGTCCCGCAGTCTGGGCAAGCTGAAACTTGGAGCCTCTGTCTGAGGCTTTTGGACCTTGTGCCAGATACGTGTCCGGACAGACATGCTTGCTCAAAACTTCTCCCGCTGGCTGCAGGCCCGCAACATCCATTACGCATGGGTGGTCATGGCGGTCGCGTTTCTCACCGCTGTTTCCACCGCAGGCGCCGTGGGCATCCCCGGTGCGCTGATCCGCCCGCTGACCAACGAGTTTGGCTGGGACACGGCGCAGATTTCGTCGGCCCTTGCCATTCGCCTGTTGTTGTTCGGGCTCATGGCCCCGTTCTCCGCGGCGCTCATCGAGCGCTATGGCCTGCAGCGCGTCATCCTTAGCGCCATCACGATGATCCTTGTTGGTATCCTCACAGCGCTGGTGATGCAGCAGGTCTGGCATCTGGTGGTGGCGTGGGGCTTCATCATCGGCATTGGCTCGGGCATGACAGCGATTGTCATGGGGGCGATTGTTTCCACTCGCTGGTTCGTCAAGCGCCGCGGGCTTGTTTTGGGATTCCTTACCGCCAGCAATGCAACCGGACAGCTGGTGTTCCTGCCGATGGTCGCCTGGATGGTGGATCATTACGGTTGGCGCCAGGCGTTGATGCCGTCGGTCATTGCGCTGCTGGTGACGGCCCTGCTCGTGCTTTTGTTCATGGTGGATCGCCCCTCCGATATTGGCCTCACGGCCTTTGGCGAGGAGCCGGGCACTGTTGCGCCAGCGCGCGCGCCCGTCACGCAGAACGCATTCGCCCGCGCCTTTACGGCCTTGTTTGAGGTCTCGGGCTCTGGCCCATTCTGGGTTTTGTTTGGTACGTTCTTCATCTCCGGCCTCAGCACGGCTGGCATTATCCAGACGCATTTCATTCCGCTGTGCATTGATTACGGCATGACGGCGGTGGTTGCCGCCTCCGTGCTGGCGATGATGGGCATGTTCGATTTCATTGGTACGATTGCCTCGGGCTGGCTGTCGGATCGCTATGACAATCGTGTTCTGTTGTTCTTCTATTATGGCCTGCGCGGTCTCGCTCTGCTGTATCTGCCGTTCGCGGATTTCAGCTTCTGGGGCCTGGCTTTCTTTGCAATGTTCTATGGCCTCGACTGGATTGCGACCGTGCCGCCAACCGTGCGTCTCGCCGCGCAAAACTTCGGCCGCGAGAAAGCCGGTATCATCTTTGGCTGGATCTTTGCGGGACATCAGATCGGCGCTGCAGTTGCCGCTTACGGGGCAGGTATCTCCCGCACGATCCTGCAGTCCTATGCGCCAGCTTATACAGTTGCGGCCATTGCCTGTATCGTTGCAGCCTTTCTCATCTGGTTGCTGCGCACACCGGAAAAAGTCACGGGCCGCCCACCGGCTGCTGCCGTGCCAGCCAAGTAAGACTCTGACCGGAGGCGCGCATGTCAGACGCAAACGGAAAACTGCATCTGGAAGATTTTGCTGTGGGGCAGCAGTTTCATGCTGGTCCGCTGGATGTGACGGAGGCGGACGTCATCGCCTTCGCCACCCAGTTTGATCCGCAGCCGTTTCATCTGGATCACGAAGCCGCAAAGGACTCGCTGTTCAAGGGCCTTGCGGCCAGTGGCTGGCACACGGCGGCGATGACCATGCGCATGCTGGTCGATGGTGGCGCGCCGATTGCCGGTGGCATCATTGGCGCAGGTGGTGAGGTGTCGTGGCCGCGCCCGACATATCCGGGTGATCGACTGCGCACCATGACGGAAATTCTGGAGATCAAGCCGTCACGCTCCAAGCCTACGCAGGGCTTTATGAAAGTGCGCACCACAACCTTCAACCAGAAGGACGAGCCGGTGCAGATTCTGACCGCCAACATGTTGGCCTTCACAAAGCCTGCATAAAAAAGCCCCCAGTGTAGGGGGCTTTTCCGACTTCAAAACGGTGCTATACCGGGCTCATGCGGTAGTGGCTCACGGCCCATTCTTCGCCCTTGGCGTGGCCAAACAGGCCCGCCGTGGCTAGAAAGAACCCGCGCCAGCGCCGTTCCCACATCAGCACATCGGCACCATAGACCGGCTCCAGAATGGCCCGAACGGCGGGGCGCTGCGCATCAAAATTCGCCAGCCAGTCTTCTGCCGTGCGCTGGTAATGCGTGCCATTCCACTTCCAGTCCGCATCGACCTTGAAAAGGTCCGCGTACTGATGCGGCAAGTCATGGCTCGGCATGATGCCACCGGTGAAGAAATATTGCGCGATCCAGTCGGCCTTGTCCTCGGTCTCGAACCTGTAGGGCGCGGCCTTGTGGGTAAAGACGTGCAGGAACAGCTTGCCTGTCGGCTCGAGCCAGGTCTTCACGCGGGTGAGAAGTGCCCGCCAATTGGCCATATGTTCAAACATTTCGACCGAGACAACGCGGTCAAATGTGAGTGACTGCGCCCCATGCGTGCTGGGCTCAAACACGTTCATGTCAGCGGTAATGACACGCACATGGGAAAAGCCCTTGGCGCGGCAGACGGTTTCAATGTACTCGCGCTGGGAGGACGAGTTCGACACGGATGTAATCTGCGCGTTGGGATAATGCTCCGCCATCCACAGCGTCAGCGAGCCCCAGCCGCAACCAAGCTCCAGAATGCGTTGGCCGTCAGCAAGGTCCGCATGGACGCAAGTCTCTGCCAGTGAGCGATCTTCCGCCTCGGCGAGCGTCGTGGTTGGCGTGTCGTAAAGGCAGCAGGAATATTTGCGGCGCGGGCCCAGTACGAGGCCAAAAAACGCGTCGGGAATTTCGTAATGCTGCGCATTGGCGGCGTCGGTGTGTTCGGCAATCGGGCGCTCTGCCATTTCTTTTGCAAAGCGAGCGCTGATGTCCTTGTCGGGCTGCGCGAGCGCCAAGCGGGTGCGGCCAACCAGAAGATCCACAGCCTTGCGTGTGATGAAATCGGGCACAGGCAGGTGGTCATAGGCCCCGTAGGCGATTGCAGTCAGGCTCATCAGGTCAACTCCAGTGCGACGCGTTTTATTTTGATGATTTCGAAGGAGGGAGCGGAAAGAAAGCGCTGACGCGGCGCTGGTAATCCGCATAAAGCGCACCGCGTGACGCAAGCATCGCAAGCTCCAGCGGTGGAATTCCACTGACGCGTGTCAGCAAATAATACATCAACAACGGGCCGATCAAGGCGAGCCACCAGAAGGATTGCCCGCCACCAATGGCGATGACGGGATAGGCGACCCAAACCAGCCATTCGAAGAAATAGTTGGGATGGCGCGACCAGCTCCACAGACCTGTGTCGCAGACCTTGCCCTTGTTGGCGGGATCGGTTCGGAAGGCATGCATCTGCGAATCCGCCAGGGCTTCGCCCGCGATGCCGATGATCAGCAGCGCCACACCGATGAAATCGGTGACGAGAAGGCCGGCCGCGGGGTTGCGCGCTGCAATCAGGATCGGGATGGCGAGCAGTCCGCCGGCCACGGCCTGGCTTTGCAGAAACCAGAACATGCGCGACTGGAAATCAGCGCCCCAATCCTTGCGGAAATTGGCGTAGCGG
>CAIZGQ010000499.1 GCA_903932565.1 uncultured Hyphomicrobiales bacterium | reverse complement strand
TCAGAAAAGCTCTCGGCTGGCGTTGAGTTTTTGCGTTATTTTGCAGCAAGCCTTGTCGGCGCGGGCGCAAATCTGCTTGCCTTTGCCGCGCTCAAACCGTTCGACGAGGCGTATTTCCACATCCCCGCCTATCTCGCGGGTACGGGTGCAGCGCTCATCGGCAATTTCATCCTTTACCGGACGCTGGTCTTTCGACGCGTGGAATGAAACTTGTGTTTATGCGGAGGCAATCTCGTCGAGCTCGCTCGTCAGCGAAAGCCATTCTTCCTCAGCAATATCGAGGGCTTTTTCGACTTCGCGGCGCTGGGCCCCCAAGGTCACGGCGCGGCCATTTTGCTTGGTGAAGATGTCGGGATCAGCAAGTGCTGAATCAATGCGCTCCAGCAATTCGCCGAACTTCTTGATGCGTGCATCAACGGTTTCGAGCTTGCGGCGCAGGTGTCCCGGGTCGCGTCGCTTGGCAACCTCAGGCTTTTTCTCGAGCGCCGCCGCCTCCGCATCGACTTTCTTGTCTGGCTTGACCTTGCCACCGGAACTGGCGGCCAACACCACACGGCGGTAATCATCCATATCGCCGTCAAATGGCTTCACGGTGCCATCCGCCACAAGCCACAACCGGTCCGCGCAGGCCTCCAGAAGATGGCGATCATGCGAGACGAGAATGACAGCACCCGCATAGGTGTTCAGCGCATCGATGAGCGCGGCGCGACTGTCGATATCCAGATGGTTTGTTGGTTCATCGAGGATGAGAAGATGCGGGCCATCAAATGTCGCAAGGCCCATCAGCAGGCGAGCTTTTTCACCGCCGGACAATTGGGAGATGGACGTGTCGGCCTTCACATTGGGAAACCCCATCTGCGCGCAGCGCCCGCGGATCTTGGCCTCCGTGCCATCGCGCATCAATTCGGCCACATGGGTGTAGGGCGTGCCGCGCGCATCCAGATCATCGACCTGATGCTGGGCGAAAAAGCCGACCTTCATTTTGGACGAGCGTCGAACCTTGCCCTGCATGGCTTGCAAACGACCCGCCACCAGCTTGGCGAATGTGGATTTGCCGTTGCCGTTGGAGCCCAAAAGTCCAATGCGATCATCATCTGAAATCGACAGGCTGAGACGCTTCAGGATTGGCGTTTCGCCATATCCCACAATCGCATCTTCCATTGCCACGATCGGCGGCGCGAGGGGTTTTTCAGGCGAGGGCAGGTTGAACGGCAACACGTCCTGATCAATGATCGCGGTCGTCGTTTCCATGCGCGCGAGCATCTTGATGCGCGATTGCGCCTGGCGGGCCTTGGTGGCGCTGGCGCGGAAGCGATCCACAAACGCCTGCAGATGCTTGCGCTGTTCTTCTTCTTTCTTGATGTGCTTCAATTGCACGGCCTGCAATTCACGACGCTGCTTTTCAAAGCTCGTGTAATTGCCGCGCCAGACGGTCAGCTTGCCCTGATCGAGATGCAGGATGTGATCGGCCACCGCATCCAGCAGATCACGATCATGGCTGATGACGATGATGGTGGCGGGGTAGCGGGCCAGATAATCAATCAGCCACAGCGTGCCTTCGAGATCGAGATAATTGGTCGGCTCATCGAGGAGCAGAAGATCCGGTGCGCTGAACAGCACGGCGGCGAGCGCCACACGCATGCGCCAGCCACCTGAAAACTCGGAAAGTGACCTATTTTGAGCCTCGAAATCGAAACCAAGGCCCGCCAGAATGCTTGACGCGCGGGACGGGGCCGCATGAGCGTCGATGTCGACGAGCCGCGTATGGATATCAGCGATGCGGGTCGGATCGGTTGCGGTTTCGGCTTCGTCCAGCAGGGCGGCGCGCTCCTTGTCCGCCTCCAGCACAAAGTCGATCAAGGTGCCGGGGCCGCCGGGCGCTTCCTGCTCGACGCGGCCAAGGCGCATTTGCTTGGGGACACTGATGGCCCCGCCTTCGGGATCAAGCTCGCCGGAAATCATGCGGAAGAGCGTGGTTTTGCCAGCGCCGTTGCGGCCGACAAAGCCAACGCGCGCCCCATCGGGCAGGGCTGCGCTGGCCGCATCAAACAGCAGGCGCGGCCCGAGCCGATAGGTGATGTCATTTAAATGGATCATGCAGGCCTTGTGGCGGCTTGGGGCTGAGGACGCAAGGGGTGGGGGCTTTCTAACCCTCTCCTGAGGCAGAGGGGAGCGCCACCAACTCGACTAACCCTCTCACGTGGGAGAGGGTGGTCGGCGGATGCCGACCGGGTGAGGGATTGTTTTGGCTATAAACCCTCATCCGCCCTGCGCTGAAGGGCACCTTCTCCCAAGGGAGAAGGAAAACCCTCTCTCGCTGTAAAGGGGAGAGGCACCAACTCGACTAACCCTCTCCTGAGGGAGAGGGTGGCGCGGGGACCGCGCCGGGTGAGGGTGTGGGCCGAAAACCCTCATCCGTCACGCATCCATATCGGACCTGTCCGATATGGACATTTTGGAAGG
>CAIZGQ010000498.1 GCA_903932565.1 uncultured Hyphomicrobiales bacterium | reverse complement strand
CGATGGAAGCGGGATGAACGGGGCGTCATTGCTGTGATGTTCGCGCTTTGCCTTCTCGTCGTCCTTGGCCTTGTTGGTCTTGCGGTCGACTATGGGCTCGCAGTGACCGCACGTAATCGCATCCAGTCTGCGACCGACGCTGCAACGCTACAGGCGCTCGAAAGCGTGCGCCAGCAAATGAGCCAGGGTGTCTCATTCCAGAGCGCTCAGGCTCAAGCAATTGCGGATGCACAGAACACGTATCTGGCGCAGCTTGGGAGTATGCCGCTTGGTAGCCCAGGCAGGGCTCCCAATGTGCAGATCACCTTGAACGCGCAGGGCGATCCCCAGGCTACTGTGATTGCAGACGGGACGTCGTCAGCGCTCATCCTCAAGGTCTTGAACATCGATAACATCAAACTCAGGGCAACATCTCAGGCATCGACACCAACGCCTTACGTCCACCTCACGTTTCTGGTGGACACATCGCAATCTATGAGCATTCCAAGCAATCCTGCGGACATCACGACATTGGCAAACGACCCCAACGTCGCGTGTGCGTTCGCGTGTCACGATAGTGCAACCAAGGACAAGAGCCACGCGACATGGCGAACCAACGGCACGGTGTCGGGAAACAACTGGCTGTATCTGCGGTGTTACGGCGCTGGGGGAATCGCACAGCCGATGAACATGCGTCTCGACGATATCCGGGCGGCCATGAACGTTGTTATCAACCAGCTTGGCACCAACAACTCCCATTACACCGCGTCATTCCTGACATTCGGCTCGCCGCCCTATCCAACCGTGCTCAATGGTTCGACGACGGCAGCGACCGAAACCTGCCCGTCCGGGAACGGCCCTTCAAAGCAAATATCCTATTTTCAATATGGGGCATCTGCCCCGACGTTTGGCGACATTAACAGCATGCAGCTTGGCATGCCCCTGAGCAACGCGGCCTCGATCATTCCGCTCATTGATGTTGAGGACAACACATACGTTGCGACAACGTTCACGAACTTGCCAAATCGTGAAAACAACCCTGTCAATCTTGGCGTTGGCTTCACGCAGACCACGCAGGTCATCAACTGGGTGCAGCAAAATCTTCGAGGCGGCGGTGATGGTACGCAGGCCAACCCCTACCAGGCCGTTCTGCTGTTCACCGACGGGACGGAATCGGATCCCACGCGGTGGGCGGCAGGGTCAAGGCAGGACACGTTGCCCAGCTTGAGCAGTTGTCAAAATCTCAAAAGTAACAACATCACGCTCATGATCGTGGACACGACCTATCCAAAGCTGAGCAATAATTCTGCCTATCAACACGATGTGCAGCCGATTGAGACCCAGCTCAGTCCAAACCTGATGAGCTGCGCGACACCAGGCTTCTACCAGACCGCCTCAGCCTCCAGCACACAGGCAATCCAGAGCGCGGCGAGCGCATTGGTAGGCCGATTGCTCAACACGCTGACGTTCGGCCTGCAATAGCTCTAAGGGCCATCGGCTCAGCCTTGATTTTGCCCGGAGAGCGGGGCAGACAGGAGCGCTGCGGATCATGCTCCGCTGCTGGCTCTTTGGATGGTGCAATGGTGTCCCGCTACCTGGTTGTCGCGACGGCTTCGGCAGCCGGTTTGGGATTGGCGTGTCTGGCGAACATTGCGCCTGCCCATGCCGACCGCGTGACCCATTCCACCGCGGTCTTTTCAGGCCTCGACAAGATCACGGGTCGGATCATCGCGTTCGATGTGGCGATCGATGAGACGGTCCAATTTGGCTCGCTCCAGATCACGCCGAAAATTTGCTACACGCGCCCGGCGACCGAAGCCCCTCAGACCGACGGATTTGTCGAGGTGGATGAAGCCACCACGACCAATGAATTCAAGCGGATTTTTTCCGGCTGGATGTTTTCAGCCAGTCCGGGCCTGCATGGGATCGAGCATCCGGTCTATGACGTCTGGCTCACCGATTGTAAGGGGCCTGGTCAGGTGATCGCGACGGCGCCAGACCTGCCGCAAAACGATGACGACCTGGCAGGCAAGGGCACGCCAGCCGCGCGCGCTGCTGGCGCCAAGCCGGGAGCACCTCGCGCGGGGACTGCGCAGCCGCGTCAGGGGCTGCCACCGGCCAACCAGCAGGGATTGGGTGCCCCGCCGCAGGCAAACCAGGGGTTCTCCAACGCGCCTGTCGAGGTTGGTCCGCCGCCGGGTGCGCGGGGCAACACGGCGCAATTTAATCAGCCGCAGTATTCCCAGCAGCCCTCAAACGCACCGGGCGGGCTGCTGCCACCCGGTTCGATCCCCAATGCGCCACCCCAGCCGCGCCGCCAGCCCACGCAACAATTCTTCCCAACGACCGTGCAGCCCGGCGCCTTTGACCGGAACGCGCCGGGTGCCAACTAGCCATCACGTCGTCAGAAGATCGAGGACGGTTGCGCCGCTGACGATTTCGTCCTTCGGCCAGATGAGAAAATTCGCAGGCGTGAGCATCGCGATTTCCAGCCGGGCCAGATAGTCGGCGCGGGGGATTTCAATGGCGCCCAGTGTTTCCAGATGCGGCGTCACGAATTGCGTGTCGAGCAGGCTGAAGCCCCCGGCCACCAGCCGCGCCGCCAAGTGCATGAGCGTCACCTTGGAGGCGTCGGTGGCCCGGTGAAACATGCTTTCCCCAAAAAATGCGCCGCCAATCGAGACGCCGTAAAGCCCACCGACGAGCTGGTCCTGCGCATCATAGGCCCCAAGGCAGTGGGCGGCTCCCATGTCGAAAAGCCCGGTGTAGAGATCGCGGATGCGATGGCTGATCCATGTGCTGGGCCGGTCGGGCGCTGATGCCGCACAGCCATCGATGATGGCTTCAAAATCGCGGTCCACGTGAATGGCAAAGCGGTCGGCGCGAATGGTGCGCGCCAGCTTGTGCGAGATGATCATGCCATCGAGTGGAAAGATGCCGCGTTCGGGCGGGTCCACCCAGAACAGGGTTGGGTCATCTGCACCCTCGGACATCGGAAAGACGCCGATGCTGTAGGCCCGCAGCAGAATCTGCGGCGTGATCGCATGGGGTGGGGTGCGCGGACGGGCCATTCCTGCAGCGTGCGCGGGGTCGGCGGGGTGGTCAAGGGGGGTGGGGCCGTTGATAACCCTCATCCGCCTTGCGCTGCAAGGCACCTTCTCCCCAGGGAGAAGGTTGAAGCTGCGGCTTTTCGGTGAGCTCTTTGCGCTCGATGTCTAGTTAGATGCAATCTAGACTGACCCTCTCCCTCGAACCCGGCTCTAGCCGGGGTTCGGCATCTTACGTGCACAAGTCCGGTATACCGGACTTGTGTTGGAGAGGGT
>CAIZGQ010000497.1 GCA_903932565.1 uncultured Hyphomicrobiales bacterium | reverse complement strand
GCCCGGGCTAGTCAGATAGGCTGCGCATCGTCCGATCACTAACGCGTCAGCGCCGGGAAATGCACCTTGTGGCCCTGCTTGCGCATGATGATTTGGGAACCGGACAGAAGGTTCGGCTTCCGCTTGCGCGGGACCACTTTCTTCGATTCCATGTTCGTTGTTTGACAAGGGAGGGCCGCATGTCGGGCCACGAATTTCCGGTAACATTTGACGAAGCCGAATGGCGCAAGCGTCTCACCCCTGAGCAATATCACATCATGCGCGAGCACGGGACCGAGCGGCCCGGGTCTTGCGCTTTGAATCACGAAAAGCGCCCTGGCATGTTCCGCTGTGCCGGCTGTGATCAGGAACTTTTTGTGTCCCGCATGAAGTTTGAAAGCGGGACCGGCTGGCCAAGCTTCTTTGATCCCGTTGAGGGATCGGTCGAGACGACGGTGGATCGCACCTGGGGCATGGTGCGCACGGAAGTGCATTGCAGTCGGTGCGGCTCGCATCTTGGCCACGTCTTTGAGGACGGCCCACCGCCGACGCACCTGCGCTATTGCATCAATGGCGTGGCACTGAACTTCACGCCGGATTGAGGCTACATCTCGACAACGAGGCGCTGGGTTGTCCCGCTCGCAAGCTGGTCAAACCCGGCGTTGATGTCATCAAGCCGCAGGGTCCCGCCCATGAGGCGATCAATCGGCAGACGCCCGGCCTTGTAGAGGTCGATGAAGCGCGGCACGTCGCGCACCGGAACGCAGCTGCCGATGTAACTGCCCTTCAGCGTCCGCTCCTCGGCCACCAGTTGCACCAACGGCACCGCAAGGGCTGAGGTGGGCGGTGGTAGTCCGGCAGTGACAAACGTGCTGCCACGTCGCCCAATCTTGTAGGCAAGGTCTGCGGCGGCAGCGGAGCCCGCCATTTCAAACGAAACATCAACCCCGCCGCCGGTTGCCTGGCGGATGAGATCGACCACGCCGTCCGTGCGGGCATTGAAGGTGTCGGTTGCGCCAAGGTCCCTGGCCAGCGCCAGCTTTTCGTCCGACAGATCAACGGCAACGATCTGCCGCGCCCCGGACGCGACCGCACCCAGAAGGGACGAAAATCCCACGCCGCCGAGCCCGACGATTGCAACGCGCGCGCCCGGTGTGAGCTTTGCCGTGTTCACGACTGCGCCGACACCAGTCAGGACTGCGCAGCCAAACAACGCGGCAATCGTCAAAGGCAGGTCCCGGTCGATCTTCACCATGGAGCGGCGCGACATCACCGCATGCTCGGCAAAGGCTGAAACCCCCAGATGGTGATTGATTTCCACGCCCTCGCGGGAGATGCGGCGCTCCCCGGTGAGGAGCGTGCCCGCCCCATTGGCCGCTGCCCCCGGCTCGCAAAGTGCGGGACGCCCCTCCGCGCAAGGCACACAATGGCCGCAGCTTGGCATGAAGACCATGACCACATGGTCACCGGGCTCCAGGTCCGTGACGCCCGCGCCGCAGCGCACAACCACGCCTGCAGCCTCGTGGCCGAGCGCCATGGGCAACGGTCGGGGGCGCTCACCATTGATCACGGACAAGTCAGAAT
>CAIZGQ010000496.1 GCA_903932565.1 uncultured Hyphomicrobiales bacterium | reverse complement strand
GTCTTGCGCATCGACAAAGCCGATGCGGCGGAGATCGCCAGCCGTATCGAGCCGCTCGCTGCGCCGACCAATCCGCTGCATGCCTCAGCGCGCGAGCTTCTGGCCTTTGCGGCCTTGAACCATGATGATTTTGCAGCGGCCGGCCGCTGGCTTGATTTGATTGTGACGGACACGCAGGCGCCAGCCGGTGTGCGCCAACGGGCCGATGCGATGCTGGGTCTGGTGACCGGTGGCGGCAAAGCGCCCGCACCCGCTGCACCTGCACCTGCCCCCGCCGCACCCGCAGCAGGCGGAAAGTAAGATGGCTGACACGGCCGTCAGGACAGGACGATCATGACATTTTCCCTCGCCATCATCGGGCGGCCCAATGTCGGCAAGTCGACGCTGTTCAACCGGCTCTGCGGCAAAAAGCTTGCGCTTGTGGACGATCAGCCCGGCGTGACTCGTGATCGTCGCGCGGGCGATGCCAAGCTCGGCGATCTGCGCTTCACCATCATCGACACCGCCGGGCTTGAGAAGGGCGATGCCACCACGCTTGTGGGCCGTATGCGCGCACAAACGGAAGCCGCCATCCTGCAGGCCGATGCGATACTGTTCGTCATTGATGCGCGCGTTGGCATCACGCCGGAAGATGAATATTTCGCGCAGCTCGTGCGGCGCGCCAGCAAGCCCATCATCCTCATTGCCAACAAGGCTGAAGGTCGTGGCGGCGAGGCGGGCGCGTATGAGGCTTACTCGCTGGGCCTTGGAAATCCGGTGCCCTTGTCGGCCGAACATGGCGACGGCTTTGGAGAATTGTTTGAAGCTTTGCTCGAAGCCCTGCCTGAGGCGACAGCCGAGGAAGTCGAAGATGAGCAAGAGCCATCGCGCTTTCTTGAGCTTGGTGAGGAAGAAGACGGCACAGAGCTTGATATCACCAAGCCACTGCGCATCGCAGTGGTCGGGCGCCCCAACGCTGGCAAGTCGACGCTGCTCAATCGCCTGCTGGGTGAAGATCGCCTGCTGACCGGCCCGGAAGCGGGAATCACGCGCGATTCGATCAGTGTTGAGTTGGAATGGCATGGCCGCCAGCTGAAGATGTTCGACACGGCGGGCTTGCGTCGTCGTGCGCGCGTGGAAGAAAAGCTCGAAAAGCTTGCGGTCGCAGACGCGCTGCGCGCCGTGCGCTTTGCCGAAGTTGTGATCGTGCTGCTGGATGCGACGATTCCGTTTGAAAAGCAGGATCTGACCATTGCCGATCTCGTGGCCAAGGAAGGCCGCGCTCTGGTCATTGGCATCAACAAGTGGGACTTGATCAGCGACAAGGGCGAGAAGCTGAAAGAGTTGCGCGAAGAGGCAGATCGTCTCTTGCCGCAGGTGAAAGGCATGCCGCTCGTGCCCGTGTCCGGCCTGACAGGAACTGGCATCGACAAGTTGATGGAAGCGGCCATGAAAGTTGAGGAAGTGTGGAACCGCCGCATTTCCACGGGCCGCATCAATCGCTGGTTGTCAGCAACATTGGAGCGCACACCGCCGCCGGCCGTGTCGGGCCGTCGCATCAAGATTCGCTTCATGACGCAGCCGAAAGCCCGGCCACCCACATTCGTGATTTTTGGTAATCAGCTTTTGGGCTTGCCCACAAGCTACGAGC
>CAIZGQ010000495.1 GCA_903932565.1 uncultured Hyphomicrobiales bacterium | reverse complement strand
GCACCCACGCGATCAAGGTGCGGCCGCGATAGAATGGCGATAGCAATTCGGCCCAGCGTCCCCGCTCCGTCAGGACGGAGGGTAGCGCTGCTGGCTTCAACAAGGCAAGATCAAGATTTGCCTGTGTCACGGCCTCGGGTTTGAAATCGGGATATTTGCGCTGCGCACTTTTTTCGACATTTTTGATGATGGCTTCCGCCTCGTCCAGTCGCCCACGACCGATCAGCCAACGGGGTGATTCTGGCAGGAAATACAAAAGCGCTGCGATGATGAGGCCGGGAATCCCGCCCAGCAGAAACAGAATTTTCCAGCCAAACATCGGCACGACAATCGTCCCGATCTGCCCGGTCATCATCAAGCCGATGGGGAAGATCATTTCATACAGCATGAAGAAACGCCCGCGCCCCTTGGCCCGCGAGAGTTCGCTGATATAGGCCGCTGCCACCGGCATCTCGCCACCAACGCCAATGCCCTGCACGAGACGGCAGGCAAACAGCATGGGGAAATTGCCGACGAAAGCGCAGGCCAAACTCATGATCGACATGATCAGTGTTGCCGCCGTGGCGCTTGGCACACGGCCTATGGATTCCGCCAATCTTGAAAAAAACAGCGCACCAACGAGCTGGCCGACGTAGGAGGCGGCGATCAGCCAGCCGATTTCGACTGGCGTCAGCTTCCACAGGCCGATGAGAATTGGGAGAACGAACGCAAGGGACAATGCGTCAAACGCATCGAGGAACGTCGCGCTGCCCATGACGATGCGGGCGCGCATGTGCCAGGGCGAAAAAGGAACCGCCTCCATTCGTGCGATGAGATGCAGGGCGCGCGGCGTTTGCGCCGCCACCAGCGGATTGAGCGGCACAGATGCTTTCAACGCATCGGCCCCAGCGCCCGACAAGGCATTGTTCATGTGGTTTCCTCCCTGATCGTCAAGTCCGTCGATGGGCTTTTGCCATTTGAAACATCGACGTTCGGGGATGCGATGTCCCGCATCCCCAAAGTTCATATCAAGCGTAGTGCAGTGTCAGGCGTAAACCTCGACGTCGACAAGTGGCACGTTCCACGCGTCATAGCCATAGAGCCAGGACGTGTCGTCATTGCCACCTTGCATCCATGTGTTGGCGCTGGAAATCGCCTGGATGCGCGAGGTGCGCGGCTTGCGATTGGCCTCGTAACGCTTGAAGGCGCCGCGAATGTCATCCTGTCCGTCACCCGCAAGACAACGCGCCAGAATGGCCGCATCTTCAATCGAGGTCGCGGCGCCCTGCGCCATATAGGGCGTCATCGGGTGGCAAGCGTCGCCCATGAGGGCGACATGGCCCTCGCTCCAGGTCGGAAGCGGATCGCGTTCCAGGATCGCCCATTTGTGGCAATCGGGGCAGGCATCGAGGACCATGCGCACTTCCGGGTGAAAGCCTTCATATGCCGCGCGGAGTTCCTTCACATCGCCCTTCTGCGACCAGGATTCCTTGGTGATCCAGTCGCCCGCTTCCGGCACGCTGGTAACGAAGTACAATTGGCTGCGCGTCTTGGTGGTATAATAAATCACGATGTGCCGATCGGGACCCCACCATTTGGTGCGCGATGGGCGAATGTCGCCCGACATCAGGCTTGCATCAAACACAGCGCGATAGGCGATGCGGCCGCGATGGATCGGCTTGTCCGCCCCCACCACATGCTCGCGCACCAGCGAATGCACGCCATCTGCGCCAATCACGGCGTCATGTTGCGCCTTGGTGCCATCGGTAAAGGTCAGCTCCACGCCGCCGTTTTTTTCATCCAGTCCGGCGAGTTTTTTGTTCAGCTTGATGATGTCGTCGGGCACGACCGAATGTAGCGCGTCGTGCAGATCAGCGCGGTGCATGCACAGGAACGGCGCGCCATAGAGCGATTCCGGCATCGGCAATTCGCGCTTGAATTCACCGGTGTCCCAAACGCGGTTGAGATGTGAATAGGGTTCGAAGGCTGTTTCACGCAGCTTGTTGAGAACTCCAATGCCACGCAGCACATGGCAGGAATTGGGGAGCATCTGGATGCCGGCGCCGATGCGGCCGAATTCCTTCGCCTGTTCATAAACGGTGACGTCGATGCCGACTTGGCGAAGTGTGCCAGCAGCAGCCATGCCGCCCATGCCGGCGCCAACGATTGCAATGGAGCGTGCGCTTTTGCCCATGTGTCTCTCCCATGATGTCCGCGGCTTGTGGTGCCACCGCGTCTCTTGGATAAGAATGGTCGAGACCGCATTGGATGTAAAATATCTATTTTATCTGATATTCAGAGGTTTCAAGTTTATGCAAGGCATCAGACCATGGAACTTCGGCATCTGCGATATTTCCTGGCGGTGGCCGAGGCCGGCAGCCTCACCAAAGCGGCCGACAAGCTGCGCATGCAGCAGCCCCCGCTCGGCCAGCAGATTAAGGCACTGGAGGCGGAGCTGGGCGTCGAGCTGTTCGACCGCCGTCCCAAGCGCCTTGTCCTGAATGCGGCCGGACAGGTGTTTCTGGAGGGCGCCAAGCGCACGCTGGCAAGCGCGGAGGATACGATGGAGCATGTCCGGCGCTTTGCGTCCGGCGAACGCGGCCTGCTGCGGGTTGGCTATACGAGCTCCGCCTCGTTTCACCGCCTGACGCCCTCGCTGGTGCGGGCGTTCCATGCCGCTTACCCCCAAGCGCAGGTCGATGTGGAGGAAAGTGAGACTTACGCGCTGATCCTTGGCCTGCAGCAAAAGCGGATCGATTGCGCCGTGCTGCGGATCTCAGCGGAGCGCTTTCCGGGACTCGCGAGCCACGTGCTGGATGAGGAGGAGATGGTGGCGGCCATCCCGGCGGATCACCCGCTTGCTGTGCTCAACACCCCACTGCGACTGGCCGATATCGCCGCCCACGATGTCGTCTCCTACCAGCGCACCGATGGGCCGGGCATTTTCAATGGCGTGATTGCACAGTTCGAAGCCGCGGGACTTCTGCCCACGATCGTGGTGCAGGTGCCGCGTCTTGTGGCGGCATTGAATTTGGTGGCGGCCGGGCGCGGCATCACATTTGTGCCCGCGACCATGGGCATCCTGCATCCGGATGCGATCGTCTATCGCCCGCTGGCGCATGGGGTTCTCAGCGCCCTGCCCCTGTGCATCGCCTATCGGCAGGACACCCGGCTCCATCTGGTGCAGCGGTTTCTGGATGTCGCACTGGGGCTGCGGGGGTGATGAGGTGCCACCCTCACCCGGCGCGGAACGCGCCACCCTCTCCCAAGGGAGAGGGTTTTCCTTCTCCCGCAAGCGGGAGAAGGTGCCCGGCAGCGCCGGGCGGATGAGGGTTTCACCCCCTACTTCGGGTCCTGCAACGCCGCTGACGCCAGGTCCAAAATCTCCTTCGGCGTGGCTGCCATCTGCGTGATTAGATCTGTCAGTTCCAGCCCCGAGACGGGCCGAACCTCTAGATCGAGCCGTTTGGCTTCGGCCAGGAAATCCGGGTCTTTCATCGTCGCGTCAAAGGCATCGCGCAGCGCCTTGGCACGATCAGCGGGAATGTTAGGCGGCATCGCAAACGGCCGCGCCATGGTCTGGCGCGATCCAATCAGCTTTAAAACGGCGAGCTTCTTGGGATCGTCTGTCAGATCAATCACGAGCGGCACGTCCGGCAGATCCGGATGCTTGGTGAGTGCCAATTGCACGGGCACGTTGATGTCGTGGGCCTCATAGTTTGCCTTGTCGCGGCTCATCATCGACGTCCACGACCAGCCACACCGACCATCGACCTCGTGGCGCGCCATGGCGAGATCGACATCAGCCGAGCCTGGAAAGCCTGTGATCAATTTCAGGTTCAAGCCGAAGATATGCTTGAGCACAGTGGGGTAAATGTCATTGTCCGACCCTGTCCCCGTACCGCCCACAATGAAGGATTTGGTCTGCATATCCTGCCAGGTCTTGATGCCGGACTCTTTGGAAAAGCCGCAAACCGTCGCCTCGTTGGTGACCGAGCCCAGCCACGTGAACTTCGTTGCATCGTAAATGATGCCCGGCGTGTGGTTGAGCAGCCCCTCCATCGTCAGGCCACGGTTGAACGTGCCGATGATGGTGCCGTCCTTGGGAGCAACGGCATACAGATAATTGGCAACGCGTACGCCCCCGGCTCCGGGCATGTTCTCCGGCAGAATTGTGGGATTGCCGGGGATATGTTTGCTCATGTGCCGCGCCAACACGCGCGCATACAAATCATAGCCACCGCCCGTGCTGAAGCCGATCAGCAGGCGGATGTTCTTCTTGGCATAAAAGTCTGCGATCGCGTCAGCTTGGGCGCACGGGACAGCAAAAACCAGAGACACCACGGCATATAATGCCAACCCAAAACGTGTCACAAACCGCGCCCGTTCGATCAAAGTTCTGCTCCCGCTTGCTGTTTTTTCGAGCATCTGCTGATGCATGATGATTGGCGGACAGCTTAGTTGATGCCCCCCGCCGTGGCCAGCGCGAGCTCATTCCCCATCGGCATATGACTTGCAATGTTCCTGAGCACCCGAAACAGCATGGGGACAGAGATGAGCGGGCTTGGTGGATTGAACAAGGCACCGGATGGCGTTGTCATCGGTCTCGTGCAGATTCAAAACCCGTGGGTCGTGACCAAGGATGACCTCGTCCGCCAAACGGATCGCATTTGCGAACTGGTCGGCAAGGCGCGGCGCAATCTGTCGACGATGGATCTCGTCGTGTTTCCCGAATACGCGTTGCACGGCCTCAGCATGGATATCAATCCCGACATCATGTGCCGCATGGATGGGCCGGAAGTCGCAAAATTCCGCAAGGCCTGCATTGAGAATCGCATCTGGGGTTGTTTTTCGATCATGGAATTCAACCCGAACGGCAATCCGTTCAACACTGGCCTCATCATCGACGACACGGGCGAGCTGCGGCTCTACTATCGCAAAATGCACCCCTGGGTTCCGGTGGAACCGTGGGAGCCCGGTGACATCGGCATCCCGGTGTGCGATGGCCCCAACGGCTCAAAGCTAGCGCTGATCATCTGCCACGACGGCATGTTTCCCGAGATGGCGCGCGAGTGCGCCTACAAGGGTGCCAACATCATGCTGCGCACAGCGGGCTACACAGCGCCGATCCGCCATGCCTGGCAGATCACCAATCAGGCCAATGCGTTTTGCAATCT
>CAIZGQ010000494.1 GCA_903932565.1 uncultured Hyphomicrobiales bacterium | reverse complement strand
TCGTCGTGGCGCACATTGCCGCGCAGCGCTTTTACGGTGCTGCGCTGGCCCTTCGTTTCTAGCCGTCGCTTTTTGGATGCGAGCGTTGGCCGTGTCGCGCGGCGCGGTTTCGGCACTTCGGTTGCCTTGCGGATCAATTCCGCAAGGCGCTCCAATGCATCGGCGCGATTTCGCTCTTGCGTGCGAAAGCGCTGTGCCAGAATCACGATCACACCCTCATTGGTCAGCCGCTGCCCGGCAAGGCGCATCAATCTCGCGCGCACACCGTCCGGCAAATTCGGCGACAGGGCTGCGTTGAACCGCAATTGCACGGCGGTCGAGAGCTTGTTGACATTCTGGCCGCCCGGACCTGAGGCGCGCACAAAGGTCTCGTCAATCTCGTCGTCGTCGAGCGCGATATGGTCAGTGATGCGGATCATGTCGCGACCATAACCGGAAATGGGGCCTGTTCGTCAGCCTGCAATTTTGCTTTTCGAGAAATCCAATTTTGCTTTTCGAGAAATCAAAGTGCAGAAACAAGCATGCAGCCTGACCGTCCGCCTCACGCATCTGCGGCCAACCCGGCGTCTGACCTAGCGTCGATTGCCGAGGTCCGTGCCCGCGTCGTCGCATCTGTCGAACGATTGGCGGGGTCAGAATCCGTCTCGCTGGCGCAGGCCCGTGGCCGCGTGCTGGCGGCGCCCCTGATCGCAGAAAGATCCCTGCCAGTGTTCGACCATTCCGCCATGGATGGTTACGCGCTGGGCCTCCAGGACGGCTGCGACACATATCGTCTTGTCGGCCGCGTCGTTGCAGGTGATGGCCAACCGGATCGGCTGCAGGCAGGCGAGGCGCTGCGCATATTTACCGGCGCGCCGATCCCTGCCGGGGCTGATGCTGTCATCATGCAGGAGCAGGTGTCCATCGCGGGACCGATGATACGCCCGCTTTGTCCGATCGCGCGCGGGGACAACATTCGCCGCGCTGGCGAGGATGTGGCCAGCGGTGTGCCACTCGCGCGCGCAGGGACCTTGCTTGACGCGCGCCACATCGCGCTGGCAGCTGCGGTGGGTCTGGCGCATCTCGACGTGCGCCACAAGTTGCGCGTCGCAGTTTTGTCGACGGGCAATGAACTCGCAACGCCGGGCGAGCCGCTTGCCGACGGGCGCATCTTTGATTCCAACCGGCCGATGATCGCCGCGTGTCTGGAGCGGCCGGGCGTTGAGATCATCGATCTTGGCATCGTGCGCGATGATCGCACGGCAATCATCGCGGCGATGCAGCGCGCGGCCGGGATGGCGGATTTGATTGTCACCACCGGTGGCGCATCGGTGGGAGACGAGGATTACCTGGTGCGTGCCCTGCTGGAGGCGGGGGGCGACATCGAAATGGCGCGAGCTGCGATCCGTCCTGGAAAGCCCTTCACCTTCGGTCACGTTTTACGCCCGGGTGAGTCAACCCGGGTCCCGATCGCCATCCTGCCCGGCAATCCGTTTGCCGCTTTGGTGACGACGCTGCTCTTTGTGCGCCCGATGATCGAACAGGGGCTGGGATTGCCCGCGCAACAGTTTGCGCCGCTGCCAGCCGAGGCGAATTTCACCTGCCCGCGCACAGCGCGCCGGACAGAGTTTCTGCCAGCACGGGTCACCGGGCGCGGCCAGTACGGTCTGCCCCAAATCGCGCGGCTGGGGCGCGGTGGCTCGGCCCGCCTGAAACCGCTGATCGAGGCCGATGGGCTTGCGGTGATCGCGCCGGGTGAGACGGCGGTAGAGCCGGGCACATTGATTGGATACCTGCCGTTCGGCACAGCCTTCTCGCTGTAGGGTCCCGCTGACCGCAAAAAGCGCGACCAAAAGGCCGCGCTCTGTCGAGATCATGCGATAAACGCGCGTGTTATGGGGTCTTTTTGCCAGCAGCGTCATACGATTTCAAATAGGCGA
>CAIZGQ010000493.1 GCA_903932565.1 uncultured Hyphomicrobiales bacterium | reverse complement strand
GTTGTTGAAGGCGGTCATCCTGCCATCGCTGCCGATGACCCCGACCGGCAAGATTGACAAGATGCGCCTCATCACCCTTGCCAATCTCGCCCTGTCCAAAGCGTCGGACTGATCTCGCAGCACGACAACAAGGTTCCCATCCTGGAGCTTGATGGCGACGACCAACGCGTGCCATCGCCATCATGGGATGTCCGTTTCGCGCGAGCCATTGCGCCTGCCGTTGGGCCGCGCGATCATGTGGCCGGTGCGTCCGCAATCGTCGTCAGATCGACGACCGTCTCGCCAGCCAGAACCTTCTTGGCCGTGTCGTAATCCAAGTCTTTTTCCCACGCGGCAACAACAAGCGTTGCAACGCAGTTTCCAATCAAATTGCCCAGCGCGCGCGCCATGCCGATAAACCAATCCACTGACAACACAAGAACCAGCCCGATGGCGGGAACTGCGGGCACGGCATTGAGGGTCGCGGCGAGAATGACAATCGCAGATCCCGGAACGCCATGTGCGCCCTTGGATGTGACAAGGGAAATGCCAAGCACGAGCAGCAAATCACCAATCGAGAGATGCGTATTGGTTGCCTGCGCGATGAACACAGTTGCCAGCGTCAGATAAATTGAAAACGCGTCGAGGTTGAAGGAATAGCCTGTGGGAACCACCAGCCCGACCACTGACTGCTTGACGCCCAAAGCCTCGAGCTTGCGCATGATCTGCGGCAGCACGGCATCCGAGGACGCGGTGGCAAGAACGATCATGAGTTCTTCACGCAGATAAACGAGCAGCTTGATGATGCTGAGGCCTGTCGCAAAGCGCATCACGAGGCCAAGGACAACAATCACGAAAAAGATGACCGCCACCCAGAACAACGCGACGAGCGACACCAATTGCTTGAGCGAACCCACGCCATATTGGCCGACAGTAAAAGCCACCGCACCCAGAACGCCCAGCGGGGCGAAGCGGACAATGAGGCCCATAGCGCGAAACAGGACCGTGGACAAAGTCTCGATCAGGTTTGTGATTGGCTTACCTTTGTCACCCACGAGCGACAGGCTGACGCCGAAGATGATGGCGAAGAACAGAACCTGGAGCACATCGTTGCGCGCCAGCGCGTCGAACGACGTGGACGGAATGATGTTCAAAAGAAAGCTGCCAATGCCGCCACCTTGCAGCTTGTGTGCATTGTCCGCGTAGGTTGCCATCGCCTTGGAATCAAGGTTGGCAATGTTGATGTTCATGCCCTCGCCCGGTGCAACCAGAAAGGCCAGAAGCAACCCACTGATCAGAGCAACGGTCGTCATGATTTCAAAATAAATGAGCGCTTTGCCGCCCACGCGCCCAACCTTTTTCAAATCGCCCACACCAGCGATACCGTGGACGACGACGCAAAAGACGATGGGCGCAACGATCATCGAGATGAGCTTGAGGAACACATCACTGAAGAATTTCAGGCCGACCGCAAATTGCGGCACGACGATACCCAGCGCAATGCCCAGAACAAGCGCTGCTAGCACCTGGATGAACAGCGACGTGTAAAGCGGGGGCTTGCGGGCGATAGTCCCATCGTTGATCGCCATCGAACTCATCGCGTCTCTCCGTCTGTCATTTGGCTGGATAAGCCTTGAAAATAAAGTGACAACGATCGCTGTCAAAAATCACCAGCTTGGCCATTCCATTTTCATGCCAGTTCTGGGCAGCGTCATTCAAAAATGCCTGCGCGAACATGAAAAAGCCCGGCACAAAGGTGCCGAGCTTGGCATTATCAGACCTTAATCGCAAAGCGATCAGGCCGTGACCGGTGCCATCTGGGTCGTTTCTTTCGGCCGCGGAATCATCATCAAGGCCCCCGCTGCCACGACAGCCGGCACCGCAAACGAC
>CAIZGQ010000492.1 GCA_903932565.1 uncultured Hyphomicrobiales bacterium | reverse complement strand
TCTTGATCTTGTGCCCGTCACCGAAGGCTCGACGCCGCGTGAGGCTCTGGCCCATGCGCTGGACCTTGCCCAGCACGTGGAGCGCTGGGGCTACACGCGCTATTGGGTGGCCGAACATCACAACATGAGTGGAATCGCGTCAGCTGCGACCTCAGTTGTCATCGGGCACCTAGCGAGCGGCACGTCAACGCTCCGCGTGGGGGCCGGCGGCATCATGTTGCCGAACCATTCGCCACTCGTGATTGCTGAACAGTTTGGCACGTTGGAATCACTTTATCCTGGCCGCATCGATCTTGGCCTTGGCCGCGCACCTGGCACAGACCAGGCGACGTGGCGCGCGATGCGGCGCGAGCCAGAGAGTTCAGATCGCTTCCCGCAGGATGTGCTGGAATTGCGCGCCCTGTTGGGCCCAGCCGAACCCGGCCAAAAAATTCTGGCTGTGCCCGGGACGGATTGCCATGTGCCGTTATGGATCTTGGGATCGAGCCTGTTTGGCGCGCAATTGGCTGCGATGCTGGGCTTACCATTTGCGTTCGCATCGCATTTTGCACCGGACGCGCTGATGCAGGCGTTGGACGTTTACCGCAGCCGCTTCGAGCCATCGGCTGAAAATCCGAAGTCCCATGCCATGGTTGCTGTAAACGTGGTTCTGGCCGACACGGATGATGAAGCGCGGCGGCTGTTCACGTCGGCACAGCAGCGCACCATGAACATGGTTCGCGGCATCCGAGGCAAGCTGCAAGCGCCCATCGACGACATCGACGACGTCTGCAACCCGATGGAAAAGGTGCAGATCTCCCGCATGCTGGCGTGCTCGTTTGTGGGCGCACCTGCAACGGTCGAGCGCCAATTGCAGGTGTTTTTGGAGCGCACGAAGGCCGACGAAATTCTCGTCAACAGCGCGATCTTCGATCATGCCGCGCGGCTGCGCTCTTACGAGCTTCTGGCAACAGAAGTTGCACCGCATCTCACTGCAGAGATGGCGCTCGCCTAACTCTTTGCGCCGTGCGCGCGGCTCAGCGAACCGGCCGCGCGACACCTTCAAACTGGATGCGATAGCCAGAGCGCGTGTTCGGCCAATAATCCCAGATCGCGTAATGCTGCGTGCAGCGATTGTCCCAGAATGCGATGGAATTGGCTTGCCAGCGAAAGCGCATCTGCCAGTCAGGCTTGGCAAGATGTGCATACAAAAAGCCAAGAACGGCGTCGCTTTCGTCGCGCTCCAGATCAACAATCCGGGTGGTAAACCCGGCGTTGACGTAAAGCAATTTACGGCCTGACTCGGGATGGGTCACGATCACCGGATGCGTGGCTTTGGGGTATTGCGTTGTCGTGCCTTTATCAAACAGTTTGGCGCCGTCATGTTCAGCCGACAGCGGTTCGAGAAATGCCTTCATCTGCGGCGACAGCGCGTCGTAAGCCGCGTAGGCACTGGCAAACAACGTGTCCCCACCGCCATCGGGTGGCACGATTTTCTGGATCAGGATCGAACCGGTTGGCGGGACTTCAGCGCAGCTCTGATCCGAGTGCCAGACTTCACCAGAAATACGCGCTGAATCCTTGTCATAATGCTGGCGGCGGATTGCCGGATATCCATCCACTGGCTTGGATGCCGTGCCGGCACCACCCACGTGAATATGGACATGTCCAAAATAACTCGCAAAACGCGTATGTTGCTCGAAATCGATATCCTGATCCCGGAAAAAAATCACGCCGTGTTTGAGAAACGCCTCATGGATTTGACGGATCTGCCCCTCGCTCAACGGCTTTGTAAGATCGACATTGCCGATCTCCGCCCCGATTTGAGGCGTGCAGGGTGTTACTGAAATCTGGTCTGAGCTCACGAATTCGTCTCCTGTACCCATCCGGGTGCGTGGGCGATTTTGCACCCACGATGCCTTCAAACTTGCACGCCACCACGTGCGCGCTCGTCAACACACGTTTATTTGGCTGGCAGATATGCCGTCGTCACCACATCCGTAAAGGGAACGCCCTTCAATTCCGGTTCGGTCGCGCCCAGCATCTCGATCATTTTATCATAGCCGGCTTTTCCAACTTCGCCCTGATGGGACAATAGCTTTGGAACGTCGACCATCAAGACAGCCACGAGCTTGTCATCGAGCTTCGGGAACATTTTCTTCAGTCCCTCGCGGACAGCCTCCGGATCGGTCTGAAGCAATTGCTCGGCTTTCGCCACAGCGCGCAGAAACGCTTTTGCTGTCGCGTCGTTCTTTGTCAGCCAGCCATCCAATGCCACAAGATCAAGGGCTGGATAGTCCAGCGTGCGATAATCTTGAACGATTTTGTACTTGCCAGTTTCAAACAAATTGGCCTGCACATCCGGCGTCGTAAACATGCCGGCATCCACTTCGCCGCTGTCGAGCGCGGCCTTCATCGGCACACCGGTGCCAATGGAGGCAAGCACCAGGTCACGGTCTGGGTTGAGCCCCGCCTGCTTCAACGAATAACGGATCGTGTTGTCCGTGAGGCTTCCTGGCGACGTGATGCCAAGCTTACGGCCCTTTGTGCTCGCCATGTCCGTCAGCGGTGAATTTGTCAGCGCCAGCAGCCCGTAACCATGTCTCTCGGTCAGGCCGATCGCAATGCGGGCCGGAAGGCCGCGACTGCGCAGCCGCACCGCGTGATCAGCTGCGCAAATGCAAAAATCGACGCTGCCGCCAGCCAAAGCCTGCACGGCCGGGGCTCCACCTTTGAAATCGATGGTCTCGACCTTGATGCCTTCAGCCGCGTAAAGCCCACGAAGCTCGGCCACATAGAGCGGAAGCGAACCGATGGAGTTCTGCGCCGAGGCGAGGCGCACCACGGCGTCGGCTGCGGACACCCTGTCCGCGCCACCAATCAGCAGAAGAACAGCAACCCAAGCCTTCAAGCGACGCATGCGGTCTCTCCAGAGAAAATTCAACTCAGAACGCGGCCATGCAAGATCTGCGCGAGACTTAAATGGCACGATTATTTGGCAGCACAATACCCGACCAACTTGATAGGCAATAGCGCAATCTGCAGCACCAGCCATAACGTCGCGCCGGTCATCGCAGACCGCGCTCAATAATGCGGTGGTGGCGGCTCAGGTCCCTCGCGAGAGGGGCCGAAATTTTGCGCCTCATCCCGCACCTGTCGGATCAAGCGCTCCAACGCGTCGATCTTACGCCATTGCGCTGTGATCACCTCGTTCAGATCAGTGATCATCATGTCCTGATGGGCAAGTTTCGACTCCAAATTGTTGAGACGTGATGTCTCATCCGGGACGGCGGCGCTCATATCGTCTTATCCTGTTGTGGAAACCTCAAGCGATGCGCCCAGCCTAGCGCCCGGCCGCATAGCCCTGCATGCCGCGCGGATTGGCAGCGGCTTTCAAATGGCGCCCGGCCTTGGACGCTGCCGTGAGCCGCCCTTCGGACCAAGCTGGCCCAACCTCCACCAGATGACCGCGACGCCGAAGCTCAGCAATGGTGGCCTCGCTCAATCGACTTTCCACCACGAGCACACCGGGCCGCGAGGTGCGCGGCCAGAATGAGATGGGAAAGTGCTCGGTGTGCCAGGCTGGCGCGTCGATCGCCTGCTGCAAATTGTGTCCCGCATGAATGTAGCGAAGCAAAAATTGGTTGATCCACTGATCCTGCTGATCACCACCGGGCGATCCCCAGGCGAGATGCGGGACACCATCGCGCAAGGCCAGTGTTGGCGTCAGGGTCGTGCGGGGCCGACGACGCGGGCCAAGGGCGGACGGATGCCCAGGGTCCATGGAAAACATCTGCGCCCGCGTGCCCAACGCAAATCCTAGTTTTGGAATGACGGGCGATGATTGCAGCCAGCCGCCAGACGGCGTGGACGACACCATGTTGCCGAAGCGGTCGATGATATCAAAATGCACCGTGTCGCCACGCGCATCACCCAAAGCGCCGACCGTCGGCTCGCCTGATCCCAGAGTGCCAACGGCTGTGCGCGCCGCTGCATCGCTACGCGGATCAACGCGGCCGCCAAACCCGGGAATATCGCCCGGCCGCAGCTCCAGACTTGCAGACGGTCCGACAAGTTTGCGGCGCGCGTCATTGTAGGCATCGGATAACAAAACGTCCCCAGGAATGGGCGTGAAATCCGGATCGCCGTAGAACTTCTCGCGGTCCGCAAAAGCAAGCTTGGCACATTCCACTTGCAGATGGATGAAGTCCGGCCCTGCCGGATCAAGACCATCAAGATCAAAACCCTTGAGCAGGGCAAGCATTTGCAATTGCACCGGCCCCTGACTCCAAAAGCCCGCCTTGCAAACCGTGAAGTTGCGATAATCGTACGTGACTGGCGCTTCGCGATGCGGGGTCCAGGCCGCGATATCATCTGCGCTGAGCAAGCCCGTATGCGCCGCGCCGCTCGAATCCATGAGCGATTGGCTCCGGCAGAAATCGCCGATCTCGTGGGCCACAAAGCCATGGCTCCATAGGTGTCGCGCATGTTCGATCTGGCGGACGCGCTCGCCTGACACAGCTTTGGCTTCGTCGAGTATCCGCTGATACATCGCCGCCAGTGCGGGATTCTTGAACAATGTGCCCGGCACCGGAATGTTGCCGCCCGGCAGAAACACGTCTGCCGAGGTTGGCCAATGATCGCGAAAGAGGTCCGCCACCGTCTTGATGGTGATGACGGCGCGCTCGACAATGGGGTGACCATCGCGCGCATAAAAGATCGCGGGTTCCAGAACGTCGGCAAGACTCATGGTGCCGTAATCGCGCAGCAACAGCATCCACGTCTCAAACGTGCCCGGCACGCAGGCGGCCAGCAGGCCCGACCCCGGCACAAGATCGAGGCCCATGGCCTCGTAGGCCTCAATGGTTGCAGCTTGCGGGGCGGTCCCCTGCCCGCAGATCACCTCTGTTTTGTTGTGCCGCGCATCGTGCAGGATAACGGGCACATCACCACCCGGCCCGTTGAGATGCGGCTCAACAACTTGCAGCGTGAAGGCGGTGGCAACGGCAGCGTCAAAGGCATTGCCGCCGCGCTCGAGCATCGCCATGCCGACGGCTGTGGCAATCCAGTGCGTGGATGTGACGACACCGAATGTGCCCTCAATTTCGGGGCGAGTGGTGAAAGGAACCGGCGCCATATGCGATCCTGTGCAGCTGACCTGAGCGGGCTGGGTGGGGACGCAACTTACCTCGCTGTCACACACTTTGACAGGCCAGCTTGACGCGCCCTTCCCTCTGCTTTTTGAACGTGGCGTCAGGATCCCTGCAGCGCCCAGCGCGGCAACATCACGTGCACGCCCTTGTGCAGATTGACGATCTGCGTGATCCGCAAATCCGCGACGAGGCTGCAAAGGCGATAGGCTTGTTCCGCATTGAGCTTGCTGCGTTCTTGAATGAGACAAATCATATCGCGCAGGGCGATCTCGACAGCATCGTCAAGGTCTTCGTCAAACGCCATCGTGATCAGATGCGTCGGCGTCTCGGCGCGTGGCAAGTCCAGTGACCGCCCTTTCAGAACGGTCAGGCGAAATGACCCTGTCAAGCCTGTCTCGACGGCCGTGAGACAAACCTCACCATCCCCCTGCACGGCGTGGCCGTCGCCAGCGCAAAATAGAGCACCCGGCTCATGCACGGGCAAAAGCAGCGTCGTACCAGCAACAAGCTCCTTGTTATCAATGTTGCCACCAAAGCTGCGCGGCACCACGGACGTCACACGCCCCCAAGCGCGTGGCGGGGCGACGCCCATGATGCCAAAAAACGGACGC
>CAIZGQ010000491.1 GCA_903932565.1 uncultured Hyphomicrobiales bacterium | reverse complement strand
GACATTCAAGAACAAGAAGATGGCCGGCCACATGGGTGTGGACCGTGTGACGACGCTGAACCTGCGTGTGGTTCAGACGGACGTTGCGCGCGGCCTCGTCTTGGTTGAAGGCGCTGTGCCGGGTACGGCTGGCGGCTGGATCTTCGTGCGCGATGCCGTCAAGAAGGATCTGCCCAAGGATGCTCCGCAGCCTGGCAAGTTCCGCATGGCAACAGCAGCTAACGACGCTGGTCAGCCTGCTGCGGCTCCGGCCGCTGACGACAGCAAGGAGGGCTGAGCCATGAAAATCGATATCACGTCAATCGACGGCGGTACGACTGGCTCGATCGAGCTGTCGGACGACATTTTCGGCCTCGAGCCGCGCCAGGATCTGATTGCGCGTATGATCCGCTATCAGCTCGCCAAGCGTCGCGCTGGAACCCATGCGGTGAAGAACCGTGCGGACATCTGGCGCACCGGCAAGAAAATGTACAAGCAGAAGGGCACCGGCGGCGCCCGTCACGGTTCGGCACGTGTGCCGCAGTTCCGTGGTGGTGGTCGCGCATTCGGTCCGGTCGTTCGCAGCCATGCGCATGATCTGCCCAAGAAGGTTCGTGCGTTGGCCCTGCGCCATGCGCTGTCGGCCAAGGCGAAGGATGGTGGCATCATCGTCTGGGCCGGAGCTGAAGTTGATGAGCCCAAGACAAAGGCTCTTCGTGACAAGTTTGCGAAGATCGGTCTGGGCTCTGCTCTGATCATCGATGGGGCAGCACCGCAGGCGAATTTTTCGCTGGCCGCTCGCTCCATTCCCTCGATCGACGTTTTGCCTGTTCAGGGCATCAACGTTTACGACATCCTCCGCCGCGAGAAGCTTGTGCTGACCAAGGCGGCCGTTGATGCGCTGGAGGCGCGTTTCAAATGAGCAGTGCTTCCCGTTTCGCGGATGCGCGGCACTACGACGTCATTGTCTCCCCGGTGATCACCGAGAAGGCGACGTTGTTGTCCGAGCACAACCAGGTGGTCTTCAAAGTGAAGAAGACAGCCACCAAGCCGGAGATCAAGGCAGCGGTCGAGCGTCTTTTTGACGTCAAGGTCGAAGCCGTGAACACCATTGTTACCAAGGGCAAGACGCGCGTGTTCAAGGGCGTGCGCGGCCAGCGTTCTGACGTCAAAAAAGCGATCGTGACCCTCGCAGAAGGTCACAAGATCGACGTGACGACAGGGCTCTGAGAAAGGTTCGAGGACAGACCCATGGCGCTCAAAACTTATAAGCCGGTCACCCCGGGCCTTCGCCAGCTTGTGATCGTTGATCGATCCGGGCTTTGGAAGGGCAAACCAGTCAAGACACTGACTGAGGGCAAGCACTCTCAGGGTGGTCGTAACAACACGGGTCGCATCACGGTGCGGTTCCGCGGTGGTGGACACAAGCAGACGTACCGCATCGTCGACTTCAAGCGTCGCAAGCTTGATATGCCGGGGAAGGTGGAGCGGATTGAATATGATCCCAACCGCACAGCTTTTATTGCGTTGATCCGCTACACGGACGACACGCTGGCCTACATCATTGCCCCGCAGCGCCTCGCTGTTGGTGATGAGGTGATCGCCGGTAACCAGGTCGACGTGAAGCCGGGCAATGCCATGCCGGTGTCGAACATGCCGGTTGGCACGATCGTGCACAACGTCGAGATGAAGGTTGGCAAGGGCGGTGCAATTGCTCGCTCGGCTGGCAACTACGCTCAGATCGTCGGTCGTGATGCAGGCTACGTCATTGTTCGCCTGAACTCAGGTGAGCAGCGTTTGATCCTGGGTCAGTGCTTCGCAACAGTTGGCGCGGTGTCGAACCCGGACCATATGAACACCTCGATCGGCAAGGCCGGTCGTAAGCGTTGGATGGGCTGGCGTCCGCATAACCGCGGCGTCGTCATGAACCCGGTCGATCATCCGCACGGTGGTGGTGAAGGTCGTACATCCGGTGGTCGTCACCCAGTGACGCCATGGGGCAAGCCGACCAAGGGTGCCAAGACCCGCGCGAACAAGTCGACTGACAAATTCATCGTGACCTCGCGTCACAAGAG
>CAIZGQ010000490.1 GCA_903932565.1 uncultured Hyphomicrobiales bacterium | reverse complement strand
GTCCGCCACCAACCCGGCAACCGGAGACGTGTCTGGCGGCGGGGGTTGCAGATCAAGACGCAGGGCAGCATTGCCATGGCCGCGACCGGTTGTACCAAACCCAGTGGCGGCAAACCCGGCGGCGGGCACTGCCATCACGGCAAATTCCGGGATGTGGCTGGCGCGGGGCTCCAGCCGTACCACGCGCCGCAGACCCAACCGCGCGCCGAGCCGGTCCACAAGATCAGCCACTTCATCCACGCTCACACGCGGCGCCGCATGGTCGGTCAGGCCGGTCTGGCTTGGCGCAAGCGGCTCGACCAAAAGAGCTGCGAGACGAATGAGATCAAACCCATAACCCGTCTCAAGACCATCTTCGCCGGCCGCCTCAATCCGCTCGCGAAACAGCCGCGCCATGGCGCTGGGGTTGGCCTGCGGGCGACTGGTGCCAGCCTCCAGCCGCTTGACCGCCCCATCGACGCGAAACAACGTGACCTCAAGCTGGCGGGCCCCCTCGCCATGACGATCGAGCATCTGGGCCAGTTCGCCAGCGAGAATAAGAATGGTGCCCTCGACATCTTCGCGCCGCGCGATGCCCTCGGCAAAGCGCCGCTCGACCAGATAGGCGGGTGCCTCAAAGACGGGCGAGATGGCACTTTTGGCCCGCCCCAGCATGGCATCGAGCTGCGCAAACAGGTCCGACCCATAGCGCGCCGCAATGGGCGCACGCGGGCGATGCAGAATGTCACCAATGCGCCGCAACCCTGCCTGGGCCAGTGCCTGAACGGCGGCAGGCGCAAGGCGCAGGGCGGCGAGCGGCAGATTGGAGGCGAGCCGTGTCAGCGCCTTTTCATCAACATCAGCGGGGATCAGGAGATTGGCGACATCGCTGCGGCTGGCAAAGCGGGCCAGCGCCCAGGCGAGTTCCGGCGAACCCGCCAAAGCAGTGCGGGCGGGCAGGCCCTGTTGCTTGAGGCGCGTCTCAAGATCACGCAGCAGCAATTGCTCGCCACCAAACAGATGCGCGACGCCACTGACATCAAGCATCAGCCCATCGACACCATCGAGCGCCACCAGCGGCGTGTAGCGCCGACACCAGGCTAGCACCGCCTCCAACTGGCTAGCCTCGGCCCGCGGATCCGCCTCGTTGGCAACAAGGCCCGGATAGAGGGCGCGGGCCTCGGCCAGCGTCAGGCCGGGGCGCAGACCCTGCCGCCGTGCGGCCGCATTGGCCGACACCAGCCGGTGGGCGTTGCGCAGCTTGGCATAGGTGACAGCTGCAACCCCCTCAGGCGCTGCGGGCTCTGAGGTTTGGTCCGGTCTGGTGGGCAGATCCCGCAGCCAGATGGAGAGATACCGCGTCACGGAAAACCCCTTCCTGATGGTTCCAAATCACGTCGTGAATCCGGTCGGGATCAAAGGCGACAGCCCGTCCGCCTTCCGCCTGAACTTTGAGGAGCCGCACGCCCCAGGCCTGCGCACCGGGCATGGGGGTTGGGCCAACCTGATCGGCCGGATACAGCGAGCGCCGGGCTGCCACCCCAAACCGCCCGCGCGCCCCACTCGTCAGGGCTGTGCGCTCAGCAGGCAGCGAAGGATGGACGAGGATGCCGGGGGCGCCGCCCTGCCGGGCCGCCTCGGCCAGACGACGGGTGGCGGCGAGGTCATAAAGCCGGGCCGAGCCCCATAATTCCCCAATGACGACAGCAGCGCTCCGGCATTTCAGCGCTTCCTCCAACGCCCAGAGCGCATCCTTGGCGTCGGCGGCGCGCACCAGCACCAGCCGGGCCGGATCAATCCCCTGCAGGGCAAGGCCCGGCCCATAAGGCGCGCCCCATTCGCGCGTCGCAAACTCTTCCACCACCCAGAGAATGATCCCGGGCATGGTGGCGGCAAACCGGGCGGCAAGCGCGAGGGCAAAGGCGCCTGCAGCCGGCGAATCGGCCGCCTGCATGGGCACAACTTCATGCAACGCTGCGCGCGCGGCCCCACCGCCCAGAGCCACGTCCAACCGACAGGGGTTTTGTGGCCCCCCCAGCGTCACGCGATCCGCGCCTATGGCCTTGCGCGCCAGCCCGCTCGAGCCCGATCCGCGCTCCAACCGGGCGATGGTCTCGCGCAGGGCGGCCAGATCCCGCGGACCGGCGGCTGCGTCGGGCTTGGGACTGAGTGTGGACGCAAATGCTACCGCCCGCATGGGCTTGGCCCTTCTTTAAGTGTTCGCTTTTTGTTCTCTTATTGATGGCGGAGTCTGGGGGAAAGAGTCAAGCCGAGTGACGTCGCAGCCGCGGCCAAATCAACTTGACCTGCTCAAGCCGGGGTGACCCGACTTGAGGATAGGGAGAGGCTGATCAGCTCTGCGCTTGATCTTTGGACGCTGGCGGAGCCGCAGACTTAAAACGGCCCGCGCTGGACGATCTCCAGATAGTCGTTCGCGGTGATGCTGAGGGCACCGCGCTCCACCAGATGATGGATGCAATTCAAGGCAATATCATAGGAATTGTAGATGTAATGGGCCAGCAGCGCGAGTTGCTTCAGCTGCTCGTTGCTCATCAGTTCAGGCCGGGTGAAATCGCGCACATAGACAATGTCGGCTTCCATCACCTGGTTGAGCCCCTGATAAGGGTTCGGCCCGATCATCGGCAGAACCATGCGCTGGTTGAGGGACGCAAACATGTGCGGGACAAATCCAAGCTCACGCAGTTTAGCATCAATCGCGCCAAACGACGGCTGGTCTTTGTAGAGATTGATGAACGACACCTCGGTCTGGATCAGCACCGTTTGCGACAGGCGATCATGCCCATGCTTGAAAACCTCAAGCTCATAGCCCTGGATGTCGATCTTCAGAAAATCGAGATGCGTGATCTCTGTGACATCATCGAGTCGCTTTGTTTGAATCACGACTTCTTTGATCACCCGACCAAATTCGCTGAACATCGGGAACAGGCTCAAGACCTTCGGATTTGGCTCCAGGAGGCTTGTCATGCCACTCGCGTGGCAGATGTGCAGAACGCCTTCCCCACCATTGCCGATGGCATAGGGCAGATAGGTTTCCAGCTCGCCTTTTTTGGAGTTCAGCCGCTGCAGGGCCTCGTCCTGCGGCTCAAACCCAGTGACGCGGCAAAACCCGTTCTGCAGCATCACCTTGTAAGGCGGGGTGCCATCGATCGGGTTGGCCCCGATGTCGACGATCTGCGTCAGCCGCTCCGGCTTTAAAAGGGCCAGGAGCAGACGGCCTGTCTCAAGCGCCTTCGCATGTGCGACAGTCTCACTAGGTTTCAAATCCAAGACGATGCTCACAATCGGGATGATCAGACGACGCGCATCCTGTCTTATCGAGCGTCCATGTCGTGAAGCTTGTGTTGGGGTCCAAAACAAAAAACCCCGATGCTTGCGCACCGGGGTTTTGGTTCAGGACCGATGCTGAAGCGGAGGCGTCCAGACAGGAATGTCAGGCGTGTCGCAACACCAAGCACATAATTACCTGGTGTGGACCCACAGCCTCGCTTTTCGGAGGCAGCGTTCATTGACCCTCACCCGGTCGGCATCCGCCGACCACCCTCTCCCTCAGGAGAGGGTTTTCCTTCTCCCTTGGGAGAAGGTGCCCTGCGGATGCAGGGCGGATAAGGGTTCAACTTCGAGGCTATTACCCTCACCCGGCGCGGAACGCGCCACCCTCTCCCTC
>CAIZGQ010000489.1 GCA_903932565.1 uncultured Hyphomicrobiales bacterium | reverse complement strand
GGCGGGCAACCACTATAAAGGATGAAGGATATATAGCGCGACTGTGGTTGGGGGAGGCGGGCAACCACTATAAAGGATGAAGGATATATAGCGCGACTGTGGTTGGGGGAGGCGACTGTGGTCACAGGCGACTGTGGTTGGGGAAGGCGGGACGGGCGGACGATCTCGCCATCCAGCGGCGGTGCACCTAGCAGCGCAACCAGCGTCGTCTCGATCTGGCCAGCCACAGACCCCAGCGCATCCGAAAAATCCGCAGGGGTTAGCTCAACGTTTAAATTTGACACGTCTTTATACGGCATGAGCTCTCCATGTGGCCGACGGAGGCAGCCTCGCATCGCGGCGGTGAATGCGCCTCACAAGATCAAGCGCGCGGCGAACCTTGGCAAGCCACATCGAAGCGTCCATATGCAGGCGAGACGCCTGGCTGGCAACTGATCGCGATGGCTCAGCGCAAGCCACTTCATTTTGCTGCATGTTTCGGGCACCTTGAGGTCCGACTGGCTCTGACCCCAGAGGCAACACAGGGCCCCGCTGCTTGCGTGAGTTTCTCACTTTTATATCAGGCCTGCTGGTCCTCATTCTGAGCGTGGCGCTGGTTGGTCCGCATTTTGTGGATTGGAACGCCCAGCGCTCGCGCATCGAGGCGCTGCTGTCTGAGCACAGTGGCCTGCAGGTCGCTGTGGGAGGGTCGATCAATGTCACGCTCCTTCCCACACCACGGGTGGAACTTGAAAATGTCGAAGTCGGCAGCCCCGCACCGGGCGAGCCGCGCCTTGGTCTTGGTCGGGCCAGCGTCGAGCTGAACCTCAGCCCGCTCCTGCGTGGGACGCTGGCGCTGGGCGATGTCACCTTGGAGGAGCCGATCCTGCGCCTGACGTTGGGCGCGGACGGCAGCTTCTCGGTCCCAGCCCTGCCCCGTCCCGCGCGCACGGACGTCGCGTTCGATCATCTCATGATCCGGCAGGGCCATTTGAGCCTTGAGGACCCTGCCCGCAACCGGGTGATCGTGCTCGATGGCATCGATCTGGACGCGCAAGGCGATTCTCTCACCGGGCCGTTCAAGGCAACTGGATCGCTGCAATTGCCGATTGGCGCAGCAGCGGTCTTCCGGCTGTCGACAGCCGCGTTGGAAAGCGGTCGATTGCGCAGCAAGCTGGTGCTTGATCTCAGCACCGGGCTGCGAAGTGAATTGGACGGCGCCTTTGTTTTTGCCGCGGGCACGAGCGAGGCCGAGCGCATCTCGTTTGATGGCGGGCTCGTGCTGTCCAGCACATTTATAAGTGCCGACGTGAAACTGCCGTGGCGTCTGACGGGGCCGCTGACGCTCGATGCGTTCGGCGCGGCCATGGACACGCTGGACCTACGGCTTGGCGACGAAGACCATGCGTTGAGCCTCAATGGTCGTGCAAGGCTGGCGTTTTCTGCCGTTCCCTCGGGCGAGATTGAACTCAACGCACGCCAACTCGACCTTGATCGTCTGTTGGCTGTCAAAAAGAGCACGGGCCCAGCCATCAATGACGCGCCCCTGAAATTGGCGCAGATGCTCGAGGATGCGCTCGCAGGGACATCTCAAGCACATGCGGTGAGCGGGCTGCGCACGTCTGTGCATGGGTCCCTCAAAGTCGCGTCACCACTGGTCATCCTTGGCGGCGAAACGCTGGCAGACGCAAGACTGCTTTGGAGCCAAAACATTGGTTCACCCGCAAAACTCGATTTCGAAGTTACCGGCCCGGGCGCGACGCGCCTTGCTGCGGCGGGGCAGTTTTTGCCACCTCGTGTCGCAGCAGGCACGGCCCTCGAATTTCAGGGCACAGCGTCACTGGCCACGCGTGATCTTGTCCGCTGGCGAAGCTGGCTGGCGCAGGCACTGCCGCAAACAGCCCAGCGGCTCGCCTTCGTGCCCTTTCGCGCTTTTGATGCCGCGGGCGATGTCAAAGTGAGCGCCACGCACGTCGAACTCAGCCACATGACGCTGACATCCGATCGCTCGTCGCTTATGGGAGATGTCTCCTACGCGTCCGCCACGGGTAGCATGCGGGCAAGGCTGTCCACGCATCTCTCCTGCGATGCGCTGGATCTTGATGCGCTGCCGGACCTGACCGACGTCGACAAAGCGATTCCAGATGTGGATGTTAGCCTGTCGCTCGATGCGCGCGCCATTCGCGTCGCCAACGCATCGGCGCTGCGCGGCAACGAGCTGATCGATGTCGGCCACATCAATCTTGACGTGTCCACCGACGCAACCGGCTGGAAACTCGACCGTTTGGCGATTGCTGATCTTGGCGGTGCGAGCCTGACCGCACGGGGCTCTGCCGCCAACGGCGTTGCTGCGCTCGACGGGCAGCTGGAAGCATCCAGCCTCACGGAGCTTGCCAATATGCTGCGCCGGTTGGCCCCTCTTGCGACCACGTCCAACAGCAGCAGCATATCGTGGCAGGGCCTTGCGCACATGTTTGCGCAGCGGGCCGCAGTCCTTGTTCCGGCCAAACTCGACCTTCACGCAAAGGCCCAACGTCAAGCGCCCAAGCCGTGGAGCCTGTCCGACGTTTCGTTGTCGGGCACGGTTGGTGGCACCCGCATTCAAGGACGCGGTACACCCGATGCCACGGCACCAGGCGATGCCACGCTCTCCCTCACGCTCGATTCGCCTGAGACGCCCGTGCTTTTGCGACAAGTGGGAGCGTCAGCGCTCGCGCTCACGGGACTTGGCCCCGCCCATGTGAACATGTTGGTGCGGGGCAATGCTGCGCAGCCGGCACAAACACGGATTGAAGCGCGGCTTGCAGGATCTGATTTTGATTTTGACGGCACGAGCTCGATCGCCGAGGCGCCAGTAGTCACCGGGTCGCTTCGATTAAACACCGCCGACGTCAGCCCTCTTTTGCAAGCGCTTGCTGTGATCCTGCCGGATGGAACAGCGCAAAAAATGCCCGCCGCGCTCAGCGCTCAGGTGCGCGCCAAAGGCGGCGACATTGCGCTGAACGATCTTGCGGGTTCGCTCGCCGGGTCATCCATGACCGGTGATCTCAACCTTGCGCCCGCACCAAATGGAGCGCGCGCGAAACTCAGCGGCGCTTTGCGCTTTGATCAGCTATCGCTGCCCGCCCTGTTGGCTTTAAATCTGGGTGCTCCAACCGCGCCGAAACCCGGCGCGACATGGTCGGACGCAGCGTTCGGCGTCGGCCTTGCAGATGCGCCCGATACGTCGCTGCAATTGAGCTCTCGGTCAATTGTGCTGATGGAAGGCTGGAGCGGACAAACGGCGCGTCTGCAACTCGATCTTGCGCCCGGCGACATGAGGATCAGCGGCCTCAGCACACAGATCGCATCAGGCACGCTGGGCGGGCGGCTGCAACTCCGCCGCGATCGTGGCTCAGCCCTGCTGTCGGCGAACTTCAATCTGGAGGGGATCGCGCTCAACGGCCCCGATGCGACCGGGCGGATCAGCGGCCAGATTGAAGCGACCGCCTCGGCTGCGAACGCGCAGGCGCTGGTTGGCAACCTTGCTGGAGCCGGTCGTTTGACCATTGCCTATTTGACGATCAACCATGCATCGCCGCAGGCACTTTCAAAACTGGTGGCGTCGCCCGAGGCCGCCAGCCTCTCGGTGGATGCAAGCGTCCTGGTGCAACAGCTCAGTACCGATCTCGACAAGGCTCCCCTCAAGGTCGGCAGCCGAATCTTCGATCTGGGCCTCGCGGGAGGGGTCATCCGGCTCGCGCCCACCGGGCCGCAATCCTCCACTGATGATCTTCAGATCAGACTTGGCGCATCGCTTGATTTGCGCAATCAGACGCTGGATGCGGAGGCACGGCTGAGCCTCGCCAAAGCCCCGAAAGATTGGGGCGATTCACCATTGCCACAGGTGCGCCTCAACTGGCTGGGGCCGTGGACTGCGCCAAAGCGCACGCTGGACGCGCGCACATTGATGAGCGGATTGACGGGCCGTGCGCTGGTATTGGAAACCGCTCGCATCGATGCGCTGGAGGCTGACGCGCGCGAACGCGCCTTCTTCGTTCGCCGTTTGCGCGGATTGCAATTCATGAAGCAACGCGAGCGGGAACTTGCAACCTATACCGCCGAGCAGGCTGCCCTTGCGGAGCGCTTGGCCGCGGCTGAGCGAGACCGCGCGCGGCGTGCGCCTGCGCCAGGGCAAGCACCACCTGCCTCACCGCTCCCGCCAGCCCCACGCGCCGCCGATCCTTCACAGCCGCAAACCATTATTCCCTGGCCAGTGCGCTAGACCGTCAGCTGAGGGTTGGTGCCCGCAGTGCCGTCAGAACATGCACACGGATCGCAGACGAGAGGTTGGCATCGCCGCGCGCCGCATCAATCTCCGCCACAAGGCTCGCGATGGACTGGCCGTTTGCCGCCGCAAGGTCCTGCAAGCTGGACCAGAACGCGTGTTCCAGAGAAATGGATGTGCGGTGACCGGCGATCACCAGCGAATGCTTGACGACGCGCGACGACGATGAGGGCTGGGGCTCAGACGTCATCGCAAGCGGCTTCAGACGTGTTCGGGGTCTCGCGCTTGTGAGCGTCGATGCGGCGCTCGATCAGGGTCTGCTCGGCCGCAGTCTGCTGGCGCTCGGCCTTTGACCGGCCAAATTGCACCCGATTGGCGTCCGCCGCCTTGGCGTCGGCGCTTCGGGTCTTTGCCTTGCGCGCCCGACGCAGATTGACAACGTCCCCCATGCTGGCCCCGACAGGTTCAGGTCTTTTTGCGAAATGCGTCGATGGAGACGATCTTGGCGCCGTCGTTGCCAGAATCCCCATCGGTGGGCTCCTGAGGGGGGGCTGCTGCCAACTCCTTAGCGGCCTTGCTGGACGGCTTCGGCTTGGCCGCTGCAGGCGTAACAGGCGCGTCAGCCGGCTCGTCAGCCACCGGATGCAAGGCCTGGCGCGAGCCCGCGGGCTTTTCGACAGCGCGCAGTGGCCCGAGTTTCTCAACATTGCCACCCGCATGATCGACGTCGAGATCTGGTGGATCAGCATCGTTGGCGCTCTGCTCGACGCTCACGTCCTGAACCTCAAACTTGAGGCCGAACTGCACGGATGGATCCACAAAGCTCGTGAGCGCCTCGAATGGCACCAGCAAGCGCTCCGGCACGTTGCCGAAGGACAAGCCGACCTCAAACGTGTGCTCGGTGACCGCAAGGTCCCAGAACTGGTGCTGCAGCACGATGGTCATCTCTTCCGGGTACCGATCGCGCATGCGCTTGGAGAGGCGCACACCCGGCGCTTCCGTGCGGAAGGTGATCAGGAAATGATGGTCGCCGGGAAGGCCCTCCTGGGCTGCTTCCTCCAGCACCTTGCGAACCATGCTGCGCAGCGCATCCTGCACCAGAAGATCATAACGAAAATGGTCTGTGGCCATGGATGAAACGCTCGCAAAGGGTCGGTGTCGTCAAACTGAAGTGGAGGCTTCTGTTGCCAGGTGCCTCCGAACCCCGCCCAAGAGTGCTACCCCTTAGGACTTATTTCCCAGTACCAGCACCGCATTACGCGGCGAGGGCCACCGGAGCATAGTTGTCATTGGCAACTATAAGTTTGACCCGATAACGGCGGTATCATGCCGGGCAAAGGAACACCTTTTACGCCCCCGTCGATCCTATTTCGCCCCCTCCAAAACCCATGTGCGCGCCAAACATCTGGCTTGCGCATGGGCTTGGGTGGAGGCGCCGGGTACCGCCCCCGGGTCCGGATGGTTTATTCTGGAGTCGGTTTATCGCCATAGCTGCCCGAAGGAAGCGATTTGAATATAGGCACTTGCGCGGCCAAGCGGAAGGGGCAAGACGCCGTGCCTCGGCGAGATGATGGAAAAGTCACGGGAAAACGGCCCGGTGTCCGGGAGCAGCGCGTCCGCCTTTGGGCTACGCGCCGGCCATCATCTGCTGGGCACGCGCGCAATAAGCGCGGTTCGCGGCGGTCAGATGGGTGCTCAGATGGCCTGACTGGTAGCGCATGATGGTGCCGCAGACATCGCCCCCGGCCGCCCGATAGATCATCGCCAGATAGCGCATGCCGTACTTCAGATTCGTCTCAGCGTTTAACAGGTCCCCATCAGCTCCGGTGAAGCCAACCGTGCGCGCGGTCTGCGCCTTGATCTGCATGAGACCGAGGGCCCCGTGATTGCGCACGTGGGGATTGTACCGACTTTCGATCATGACAATGGCATGGGCGAGCCCGAGCGGCAGGCCATTGGCGCTCGCATGCTGCGTGACGAGCGCTTTCATGGCAGGATCAACGGCCCGGCCGCGCGCGTGCCGCGACTTGCTACGGGGCGAATGCTCAGCGTTTTCTGATCCAATGCCGCCGGGCGCTGATTTGCTGTCAGTAGTGGCCGCAGACGGGTCTTCAGCGGCAGGTGCCGGTGCCACCTGAGTCTGCCCAAACAAAGTCGACAGGAACGATCCAACGCCCGATGACGACGTCTCTGACGGTGTGACATCATCGGCTGCGCAAAGAGACGGTGCCATCAGCAATCCACCAATCAAGACAAGCTTGAAGCCGCGGCACTTCGATCGGAATTTCATACATACGACTTTCAAAAAGTGCCGCGTTCCACAATCTCAATCATGGCGGTCATAAACCTAATGGGAAATATGACCAAATCATGTCTCACGTCATTTCTGACGTAAGGACAAGCTCGAATGGGCTGCGCGTCCCGTTGTGTGAGTCTGCGCGAGCCTTCGCATCGCGAAAACCTATCTTTTAAAAAGACCAGCCAATTTATTCGACGATTCAAGATTGCGCAGGAATGCGACTCATGGCGTCGGACAAATCCTGGGATCAATCGCAGCGGCCGTCGGCTGTCGAGGTACGCCGCCACCATTGGGCGTTGACGGTGATTGATTTCGAAGAACCGACAAATACGGCAGGAGCTTTGCCGAATCCGTGCGCATGTCATTCAGCTCGGGCATGCCCTCGGCGGCGGCTTCCGCATAAAACGTCAGGCAGCACGTGTTTGCATCCCGCACCATCGCGCCGTAATCCTGCAAAGCGCGCGCCAGCGCGAGGCCGGAGGAGGATAATCCGAATGACGAGAGATTGACGCTTTGCGGGATACCAATCGTCGAGCCAAACAGCAAATTGCCCTTGTATGCTGACGGGCCATTGTAATCTTCGTGGATCGCTGGCCATTGCAATCCCGTGGTCCACGTCGGCCCGCTTCTGAGCGCCGCAACGTTCAGCGAAAATCGCAACATGTGTTTGATGGAACCCGCTTTGAGTTCCCATGATCGAATAACGCCACCACCCGAATATGGGCCAAGCCCGACATCACAGACATCTTCCTGCTGCGCAAGGCCACATTGGAAACCGCTCGCAAGCGCGCCGTTGGTGGTCGTGCATTCTGAATAGGTCCACACCCATCGTTTCGACGCATCAAACAGCGTCAGATTGTGATCGCCGCCAACCACCGGACCCGCGACGGTCATGCCGCTTGGTGCTCTCAAATATTGATCCGGCACGGGCCACAAATTATCCGTGTCTTTGAAATACACAAAATGGTCGGTCGGGCTCGCGGTGTAGATTGGCACTGACCACAAGCCCGCGTTGATCACGATCTGCCATTTCCTTAAATCCCGCGTATCGGCATCCTGCGGGTAACTCCACTGAGCTCCAGACCCGATCGCCGTGTTCCACAGGCTGAGATGAGAATACGGCTGCAACGTGGGATCGCGCCCGCTTGCGGAGGCATTTTCTGTCAGGCCCATTGAGCAAATAGCGAAAATGGATATCAAAAGGCTCTTCAGATTCACGTTTTTCTCCCGAAAATATTTTAGAGTTTACAATTACGGAGGCGGGCGGCTGCAAAGCGCCACTGTAGCGCATCGACTTTTTGACTTACCCATCCATTCAATGGCAGCTCAACAAAGCGATACACAACAAGCGACATCAACGCGCAGGCAATTGTCGCAACGCCGC
>CAIZGQ010000488.1 GCA_903932565.1 uncultured Hyphomicrobiales bacterium | reverse complement strand
TTTGACGGAAATATCCGTGTGCGGCTCAAGCCAGAAATCGCCGGTATCCTGGCAATATTCAATGCGCAGGTTCGCGTCCGCGAGCTTGGCACCCGTTGCGGCTGACAGCGTTGCGCGCGTCACTGGATCCTCAAAAGCCGCCGCGATATCCGCACAGACTGGAAACCGGGCCTGATTGCTTTGCGTGAAATAAATCCGCTTTGAATTGTTACTCTCCCGGCGGCCATCATGCGTCATCGCAACGGGTGCCGGAACGGGAAGGTTGGCCAGCTTTGTGGCAGCAGCGGGTGGCAGCATGCCTTGCATCAGCCAATGCGGATAGGGCACCTTGCGTGCATCGGACGTCGCCAGCGCGTGAAGAAAAGTATCTCGCACACAAGCAGCTTCTTTGGACAAACCGTGCGTTGGCGTTACGCGGTCGAGCATGTCAGTGACCTTTGTAAAAGAACGGCAGCAGCGCTTTCGCGCGTGCAGACAAGCTGTGCCGCCACTGATGATGTTTCAGAGCAGCGTCCGAGCGTATCCAGTTGAACATGATGTAGCGGCGCTCGCCCACATAGGGATGGTGGCCGTGCCAGGCGTGCGGCGTCCCGCGAAAGGCAGCAAAGCTGCCGCCATTGGCAGGGATTTCGGCTGCGTAATCCTCAAGATCATGGGCGCTGCGCAGCATCCGAAGTCGGCCACCATCTTCATCCCATCTCTCATTGAGATATAATAAACAGGTGATCACCTTGTGCTTGCTATCAGCATGGATGCGACCATCCTTGCGCTGTGCCATGCCCCGAACCGTGACCATTAGGGGGAGGCCTTCCAAATCAATCCCAAACTTCTGCGCTATCACAGTGCGGAATTGATCGGACTGCACATCATCGAGCAGAGTGCCGAAGGCTGGGCCATAGTCGAGACCCGCCAGCGGATAAAGGCCTGGTTTGTCGATGACCGGAAAATCTGCGCGGATGGCAGCAAGATGCGATGGATTGAGAATGTTCGGGATAGCCATGAAATCGAAGGGCTCGCGCTCAATGGATGCCGCTTCGATTGCTTCGAAATTGATGGCCTGCGTCATACGTCCCATCCGCGTTCCGTGAAGTGGCGCGACGCTAGAGGGCAGGCAAATTTAAGCCTTGACCTGAATCAATAATTCCCTTGAACGACTGCGGTGCTTGGACCGTCCGCTTTGCCCCGCCTGATCAAATGACACGTGAGGCGCAACGTCAGATCTTGCGAAAAACAACGCTCAGATTGTTGGCGGGCATCTCGATGATCTCAGGGCCCTGAAAACCATGTCGCCGCGCGCAATCTGTCACGGCTTCGATGTCGCGAATTCCCCATTGCGGATTGCGCTCGCGCAAACTTGCTTCGAACGCAACGTTGCTCGGCGCCGTATGTGCACCATTTCGCTTGTAGGGACCATAGAGGTAAAGAGGGCCGCCGATTGGCAGCAATTGGGAGGCGCTTTTAAAAAGGCCTTCCGTCGAGGCCCATGGTGAAATGTGGATCATGTTGATGCAGACAATCGCGTCCGCCCGTTGCACAGGCCATGGTGACGACGCGGCATCCAGCTCGATGGGTGGCAGAACATTGTTGAGACCTCTGGCCTGCGTCCAGGCAGCCACACTGGCGCGCGCATCGGCATTCAGATCTGTCGGTTGAAAGACGAGATTTGGCAAAGCCGCAGCGAAATGCACGACGTGTTCGCCTGTGCCGCTGGCAAGCTCAAGCACCAGTCCATCGGTTGGAAGC
>CAIZGQ010000487.1 GCA_903932565.1 uncultured Hyphomicrobiales bacterium | reverse complement strand
TTCTGGCTTGGAATAGAGCACCGGGATCAGATGCCCCGGCATGGTCGACCAGCCGATGTGGATCTTCAGCGGATCAGCCTTGGCGGTTGCGGCCAAACCGGCCAGCGCCAGTATCGAGGCCGCCATCACGCGGAGTCCAAATCTCGTTGCACCAAGTCCTTTGCCCACCATCATCGCGTCTCTCCCTTGGTGATCGAGACCTTCGCCATGCGGCGATGCGGTCCGACCTTATGGAGATATTTATCGCTTGATCAGCGGATAGAGGTCAATGACCCTCGTGAAAAGCGCAGTCCTGCTTGCGAGGGTCAGTGATCATGCTGCGTTTCCTGATGCCAGCAGAGCAATCGCGCCCGCGCCATCGACATCAGTTTCAACAGCACATAGCCAACAATCGCGATCTCGACGATACCGGCGAACACACCGCGCGAATCCGCCATGCGCGACGCGTTCTGCATAACCGCGCCAATGCCATACCCGCCCATCGACATCTCTGTGATGATGGCAACAATCAGGGCAATCGGCAGCGCCACCTGAAGCCCGGTGATGATCTGCGGCGAGGCCGCCGGCAACAGAATGTCCCACATCATGCGGCGCTCGGATGTGCCAAGATTACGCGCCGACCATACGATCTGCTGCTCCACGGCTCGCACGCCTGCAACCGTTGCCGTGATGATCGGAAAGATATCGTTGAACACGATCATCGTGATCTTCGACAGATCAAACAGGCCGAGCCACAAAATCATGATCGGCAGGAAGGCGATCTTGGGCATGGGAAATCCCACCGACACCAAAGGATCGAGCAGCCAGAAAGCAAACTTCGAACGCACGATGATGAGACCGAGCGCAATGCCGCCGACCGCCGAGATAAGAAAGCCAAACATCGTGCGGTACAATGTGAGGCCCAGATTGGTGATGAGATCGCCCTCGGCCACATCGTCAAAGATACGCATGATCACGCTGCTGAAGGATGGCAGCAGGAATGCGCTGACAAGCCCGGAGCGCGCGACGATCTCCCACGCCGCAAAAATCACCAGCAGCGGCAGCCATCCCACCACGTTGCCGAACATCTGGCCGCCCCATTCGCCCGCGCGCTGCATCGCGGTCGGCGTGGCATCCTTTGCAGGATTGGTCTCAAGGGTCATCGCCATAGAAGTGTCCTGTCGACAACGAATTGGTACATGCGGTCGGCGGCAAATCCGATGAACGCGATGGTGAACACCACGGCAAACATTTCAGGATAAGCCCCACCGTCGCCCAAAAACCCGATGAGATAGCCAAAGCCGCGACGCGCGGAGACCATCTCCGCGCTGACCAGCAGCACAAAGGATGTCGCCAATGCGGTGCGAATGCCATTCAACGTTTCCGGCATGGCGCTTGGCACAATCACATCCCACAACATGCGCCAGCGCCCTGCGCCCAGGCTCAGGGCAGACCACATCAAGGTCCGCTCGGCACTGCGCGCGCCATTGTAGGCACCCAATGTCACCGGCAGCATGCAGCCCAAACAGATCAATAGGATTTTC
>CAIZGQ010000486.1 GCA_903932565.1 uncultured Hyphomicrobiales bacterium | reverse complement strand
CGAAACGGCGGGACCAAACGAGAACATTGGTGGCCGAACTTGCGCCTAAATAGCTGAAATCATGAGATATCGTAAGGTCAGCATCGCGCTCATAACGGTCTGGTTGCAGGTTCGAGTCCTGCCCGGCCCACCAAGCTCAAATCAAGTCAGTCTTGGAAGTCCTTATTTCACAAGCGCGCCCTGAGGCGCAGCATTAGCACCCTCCGGCGCGATGAAGCCGAACGTGACCGGTAGTGCGCGTCCTTTGCGAACCAAAGGACGAGGGAAGGTCTCCGTTTCCGACACATTTCGTCCGGCCACCAGGAACCCTGCTGGGATGCCCTCGAGGGCCACGACGATCGCGCCGCGAGCCCGAAGATCTGCCGGATCGACCCAGGGTGACAGAACCAACGAGCCGGTCTCAAAGACATGGGTGCGATAGGGCAGATCAAAGGCGATCGAGCCTGCCGCCTGCCGCTCGCCTTGGGTGATCACCGTCACGATGTAGGGAATTGGCCCTTTTGCACGGGCGCTCCAGAAACGGGTAGCAAGGTCCGCGAGGGCAGGCCCGTCCATGGCCGCGTAACGCCGCTTATCGACTGGGATCCCTTGTTGTTGAATGATGTAGGCGACCACGAAAACACCCATCACCGCGACGCCGACCCGCATCGCCCGCTGGACGGATAAGGTCGCGCCCACCGCACCAAGGCACTGACCCCACCAGACAATGACGGGAATGATCAGCGGTGTCATCCAGAGCGGCCGGGCGCGAACTTCAAAGGCGGGGGCCGCAACCATGACGATGATTGGCCCGAGCAATGCGGCGTGAACCAGAATATCAAGGCGGGTCATGCGCCTGGGATCGAGGATGCGCGAAACGGCTGTCTGGAGGGGCGCCCATCCAACGATGAGGCCGCCCAACAGGCCCGCAAAGCCAAACAGCAAAAGACAATTCATCAGCATGTTGCCGGAGAAGCCGGCGAGCTCAGTCCACGTCATCTGCGAGGTGTGCAGCGCGTAATGCAGCGTGGTGAAGCCCTTTCGCCAAATATCCCAGACATGCGGGCTGATCACCACCAGTCCGGTCACGGCTGCGATCCAGGGGCCGGGCGTAAGAAGCCGGGCGCGCCAGGTGGGCACAAGGAGAAAGGCGACCCCAAGCCCCGCCACCAAATGAAGCACTGAATATTTGGCCCAGATACCGACGGCCACAGCCAGGCCAAAGGCGATCCATGGTTTGATACGGTCGGATTCGAAGGCAAACCATGCTGTGACCAATGTCAGCGCCCAGAACGGCATGACGCTGATGTTGTGGTTGAGCTGAATGGGAATGTAGGTCGCGAATGGCGACACAAGGCCAAGAATCACGACGATCAGAGCCGCCTTATCCCCATGCAGGCGCTGGACAAACCGGGCAGAAATGAAGACCGCAGTGACCACAAGCAGCTGTGAGATCGCGTACACCGCGCCATAGCGAAACGGCCCGGCATACCAGGCGATGGCCGTTAGCCACTCAGACAGTGGCGGGTGTTTGATATAGGACAGCTGCCATTCGAGGCCGCCAAACGCCCCTTCCGCTGCATCCAGCCGGAGCGAATGCTCCAACGTCCAGGGGAGAATTGTCCAAAGCACGACGTGGGCGGCAAGGAGCGTCCATATCCATGGGCGATCCCAAATTTTAAATGACGGCACGCTCGGTTCCATATTCAATTCAATGACGTCTTTGCCCGACGCTTGTGCCTGAGAATCAAGACGTTTGCGACCCCGGAACGCCAACTTGGCAGCAATTCCTGCAACTGCTCATGCATTCGTCAATTCCTTCCAGACTGCCCAAAGGATCAGCAAATCTGCGGCATTCGCGGCTTGACGGGGCCGCGCGCGCCGATCAGGGAGTGTAACAGGTGAGGAGTCAACTAGCCCTCGCCTCGGCAACCCGGTCCACCTCCTTTGGTGAGGCCGCCCCCAGAGAAACATCGATGCGTCAGCTGCTCCCAGATTGGTTCACAATGGCCCTTGTGGGCATGGTTGTTCTTGCAACAATCTTCCCCTGTTACGGGCAGGGTGCGGAGCTGCTCAAGCTCGTCACGGTGCTTGCCATTGGTCTCCTGTTCTTTCTGCAGGGCGCCCGATTGTCGCGGGCCAATGTCATTGCCGGGCTGATCAACTGGAAGCTGCAACTGGTCGTGTTCGTCAGCACCTTTGCGCTGTTTCCGCTTCTCGGACTGGCCCTGCAGGCGCTGATGCCCGGCATGCTCGACACAGCACTTTGGGCCGGGATCCTGTTCGTCTGTGTGCTCCCGTCCACCGTTCAGTCGTCCATTGCCCTGACGTCGATTGGTCGTGGCAATGTGGCGGCCGCCGTTTGCGCGGCGACGGCCTCCAACCTCATCGGCATCGCGTTGACGCCGCTCCTGGTGGCCCTGGTTCTGAACACGAAGGGCGCTGCGAGTTCCTCAGGTTCGGAAGTCTGGAAGATTGTCGTGCAACTGCTGCTGCCGTTTTTGGCGGGCCAGATCTTG
>CAIZGQ010000485.1 GCA_903932565.1 uncultured Hyphomicrobiales bacterium | reverse complement strand
CTTCCTGCTTGTAGGCGGCCTCGTGTTCCTCATCGACAATAATGACGCCCAGGTTGGCGAAGGGGAGAAAGAGTGCCGAGCGGGCGCCTGCCACAACCGCGACATTGCCGTCTGCCACACCCTGCCAAAGCCGCGCGCGCTTGCGGGCGGTGACGCCGGAATGCCATTCGGCGGGACGCACGCCAAAGCGCTTGGCAAAGCGGTCCAGAAACTGCGCTGTGAGGGCGATTTCCGGCATCAGAATCAGCGCCTGTCGTCCGGCCGTGAGGGCAGCCGCCACAGCCTCGAAGTAAACTTCCGTTTTGCCCGATCCGGTGACGCCTTCGAGCAGCGTTGCTGAAAAGGTTTCCGCGCTCACGGCCGCGCTGAGCACCTTGGCTGCAGCGGCTTGGTCGGTCTCGAGATCCGGGGCCCCGAAATGGATATCGGGGGGCAGTGAAACGGGCTCGGGGCTGAGCGCGATGGGCTCGAGTGTGCCCTCATCGACCAGTCCATCGACGACGCTGGCCGAGCAGCCAGCTGCCTCCAACAAGGCCGCCTTGGCCATCGCGGGGACCAAAGCAGATGTGCTGGCTTCAAGCGCTGCGATCACGCGGGCGCGCGCCGGCGTCAGGCGTATGGGGGCCGGACCCGCCAGCTTCAAGCCGATGCGGATGGGTTCGGGACCGGCATTGTCTGCAGCCCGGATAGCCATGCGCAACACCATGCCGCGCGGCGACAACGTCCAGCGGGCCAGCCAGTCGATGAAGAGCCGCAGCGGCTCGCCCAGCGATGGCAGATCTCGCTTGTGCAGGATCGATTTGAGATTTGACCCCGCCGCACTGGCGCGCACCTCCCAGACAATGCCGGTCGTTTGCCGCGTGCCGAGCGGAACTTCGACCGCATCGCCTGCCTTCAAATCCATGCCGCGCGGGATCTTGTAGGAATAGGCCGTGTCGACCGCCACGGGCACAAGCACGTCGGCGACGCTGGGACTGTCAGGTTCGGCTTGTGGAAACAGATCGGTCACATGTGCTCCAGCGCCGCCATCAAGGCCTGTTCGTCAGGTTGCTCGGCAATGCGCAGATTTGGATAGACCCACTGGAGCGGTTCGGCCACATCCATCGACAGGCAGATGTGAGCGAGCTGTGCGGCCATGAGGCCAAGCCCGGCGGCTTCGGTGAGGGCTTTGAACAGGTCGGCATGGCGGCGCGAATAATGGAGCACAGCGTCCAGCCCGCCGGATGCCAAGGCTTCCTTTGCAATCGGCGGGAGCGAGGCGACCGCGACGGCCTCGTACGTGACGGCGAGAGCCACGTGGTGGCCCTGCGCGGCGAGCGCTCGCTCGAGATGAGGCTTGCGGTCTGCGCCCGCGAGATAAAGGAACTGTCCTGTCGGCTCTGCGGCAAGACGATTTGCCAGCGCCGCTGCGTCGGGCTCTGCGGGTTCACGCACCCCAAAGCCCGCTGCCGTTGCAGCCTCCGCAGTTCGCCATCCGACACAGTAAACCGGCAGCGCCCGAATGGCCTCAGCCCAGTGTGCGGCTCCCTCAAACGCATGGGCAGAGGTGGCGAGACTTGCGCTCAGCCCCGGCGTCGTGGCGATCTCTGCGGGGAACGGACGCGCCACAATCGCTGTCACAGGGGAAATGACGGAGGCATGTCCTCGGGCCTCCAGCAGGGCGGCCGTGCGGGTGCTGTCAGCCGATGGCCGTGTGACGAGCACCCGCATGGCAGGTTCAGTGCGCGGCCAGGATATCGCCCGGCGCACGCTCGAGGATATGACGGCCAGCGCGCGTGCCGATCATCTCGGCGTCATCGGGATGGCCACTGTCCTCAACCTCGAAGACTTCTGATCCATCGACGCGCAGCAGCAGGCCGCGGAAAAGCAGTTTCCCGTCAACGAGCCGCGCATGACCTGCGATGGGTGTGCGGCAGGAGCCATCGAGTGCCGCCAGGAAAGCGCGCTCCAGGGTCACGGCAAAACCCGTCTCGCCATCAAGGATTCCGGCGATGGCAACACGGGTCGCGTGGTCGTCCTTGCGGGCGGTGATGCCGACGGCACCTTGCCCCACAGCCGGCAGAAAATCGTCAGTTTCTAGAATTGCTGTGGCGCGCTGCGTGAGCCCGAGCCGATTAAGACCCGCCAGCGCCAGCAGCGTCGCATCAACCTCGCCGGTCTCGGCTTTCCGCAGCCGGGTCTCGACATTGCCGCGCAGCAACACGGGTTTCAGATCAGGCCGCAGCCGCAGCACCTGCGCCTGACGACGCAGCGACGCGGAGCCAAACGTCGCCCCCTTCGGCAGGTCGATGATGCGCTTGGCCTTGGCACTCACCAGCACGTCGCGCACGTCCTCGCGCGGCACATATCCGGCAATGCAAATCTCGTCGGGCAGGAAGGTTGGCAGGTCCTTGGACGAATGCACTGCGATGTCGATGCGCCCCTCGATCATGGCCGCATCAAGCTCTTTGGTGAAAAGGCCCTTGCCGCCGGATTCCGAGAGTGGCCGATCCTGGATCATGTCACCCGTGGTCTTGATGACGACGACTTCAAACGTATCTTCCGGCACGCCATGGGCGGCCGCGAGTGAACGGCGCACGGCCAGTGTCTGCGTCATCGCCAATGGCGAGCCGCGCGTTCCAATTCTCACCACTGGTATCCCGCCCATGTCACGTTCCCGATTCTGGCCCAATTTGCGTTCTGAATTGCGCGCACTATAGGGTGTCGCTGCATTTGACGACAAGTTGCGATGAATGTTGCAGGCACGTTCCGCAGACCCAATTGCGTGTGGGACACTGCCAAGAGCACGGACTCTAGACCAAGGCCATGATGCGCGTTCTGGGCATTGAAACCACCTGTGACGAGACGGCGGCGGCAGTTGTCGAGAATGGCCGACAGGGGCCAAAGATTCTCTCCAACGAAATTCGCAGCCAGTTCACCCGGCATGCGCCCTTTGGCGGCGTGGTGCCGGAAATTGCGGCCCGCGCGCATATTGAAGTGATCGAAGACCTTGTGCGTCTGGCGCTCGCGCGCGCTGGCGT